>JBHIEE010000032.1:0-23246 GCA_046760445.1 Candidatus Aminicenantia bacterium | reverse complement strand
TATGGATTTATGATTGTGCTATTTTTTGTTTTAGATATTGGTAATTATTTAAGTAAAAATACATTCGGCTTACCCAATGTATTTCAAATTAGAGATGTAGCTTTTATAATGTTATTTATAATAATATTTTTTGGCCAAATTAAAGATAAATCTTTTTGGCGAGATCACAAATTTAGAAATTTATTATTATTTGTATCGCTTTTTGCTCTTTATCAAATTTTTGTGTGCATTCTTATTCATTTAAACCCAACACCTTATGAATTTTTAAGACAAATCGTTTATCACAGGTGGAGAATCTTTGGAATATTCATTACTGTTCCTACTTATATCATTTTTCGTCATAATGCTGAAAAAATATTTAGTTTCATAATTATATCTTCTTTTATTGTCTTAAGCTTGTATTATATTTCCGTTTCAACTCCACTAAATTTGATTGGGACTATTAGCATTGAGAGATTTCGAGGCACTGAAATGATTCGATCGAGTTTTTTAAATTACGGATATATACAGATGGTCATTTTGATAGCTTTATCTGTTTTTATTTTAAAAATTAAATATAAATATAAAAAAATTTTATTCATTTCGGCAATATTGATGATTATTGCCCAATTATTAACATTGTCCAGATTAATGAACTTCACTATGATAACCAGTATTTTATTATTTGCAATTATCATTAAAAAATTTACAGGAGTCTCATTTACAAGAAATCTAAGATATCTTTTCATTTTTTCATTGATAGTCTTAATAATTTCTTTTATATTTTTCCCGAATATGCCAAAGAATTTTTATAGGACATTTGCAAATACTTTCTTGGAACTAACAGGGCAAGTGCCATTAGGAACATATCAATCGAGAACAGAATATGAATTGATAAATGTTATGCCATTAATTAAAAGGGCTCCTTATTTTGGAATTGGTTATCAAAGCTTTATGTGGCAAATTAGCCCTATTGATTATGGAACAGCAGATATTCCTTTATTAGCAAATCTTGCGATGTATGGATCAGTAGGATTATTTATATTTTCTTTAATCTATTTATTAGAATTTAAAAGGATTCGAAATTTTTATATTTTTACTAAAAATAACTCAGTAAAAATTGAAAACAAAACCTCGAAGATTCAACTCGTTTTCCTTTTAATTATTATTACGTATTTTTTCAACAATTTCTTCCGATTATTTTATCTTACAAGCGAATTAGTCTCTAGACCAGGAATGATAATGTTTGGTTTTTATTTAGGAATTTTATTTGGCTTAGTTAGATTATTTGAAGAAAATTATATTGTTGAAAATAAATTAAAATGATTAAAATTGGATTCTTATTATATAATAATGGTCAATATGGGGGTGTAGAAAAGAGAGTTGCTAATATTATGAAATGGTTAGCAAACAATAGAAACTTCGAAATTTATTCTTATCTTAGTGATAGAATGTATGAATGGTTTTTGAAACAAGGTTTCAGTTTTTCTGAAAATATTCATTTTGATTTTTACAAAGACAATAAAAAAGATCTCGTTTTGGATTCAAATAATGTAAATAATAGAAATAAGCATCTTTACATTTTAAAGAATACCAAATTATGGGCGAAGTTGCGTTATTTAAAGAGCATAATTAAAAAAAGCAAGGATATAAGAAAATGGGTAAAAAATAATAATATAAATGTAGTACATTCTCTCCATGCAGGTGGAGAATTGACCTTACAATTTTTTCTCACTAAAAAAGTTAAAACTATTTACTCGATTGTGGATTCATCAGCAAATAATGGAGCTCCATTACAATGGATTGGAAATTTATCTTATAGATCAGTATTCAAGTTTACTGATACACTGGAATTTTTGTCAAAAGGAGTGTATGAGGAATATTCAAAAATTGGAGCAAAAATTAATTGTGAGAAAATTAAAATTTCCCCGTGTAGTTTCATTGACTATACAAAAACTGAGATTAAAGAAAAAGATCCTCTATTCATTACATTTGCCGCTTCAAGATTTGAAAAGGCTAAAAACCCTATTTTGGCTGTTAGAGCTGCAAATATTTTAATCAATAAATACAATAAAACAAATTCTAAATTTCTTCTAATGGGTGGTAAACATGAAGAAATTAAGGTTAGAGAATTGATTAATTCCTGTAATTTATCAAAAAATATTAGTGTCAAATATGTACATAATGTAGTAGATTATTTAAAAACATCTCTAATATTTTTATCGATTCAACAAGTCAATAACTATCCAAGTCAATCGCTTTTGGAAGCAATGGCCTGCGGCAATGCCATAGTTGCTACTGATGTTGGAGAAACAAGAAAATTAGTAAATGAAGAAGTTGGATTTTTAGTCAAACCTGATGCCGAAGAAATAGCCGAAGCAATTAAATATTTATTAGAAAACCCTGAAAAAGCAAAAGGTATGGGTCATAAAGCCAGGGAAAAAGTTCTAAACGAACATACTATTGAGAAATATGCAAATTATTTAATTAATCTATATAATAATGTTTTAAAATGATGAAAGAACCTTATGTCGCTGTAATTATAACAACTTATAACAATATAGCTGACTTAAAAAAAGCAATTAATTCTGTAGAAAAATCTAATTATACTAATTATTTTATTGTGATCGCAGATGATGGTTCGAGCAAAACTATTCAGTCTTCTATAATCAATTTATACAGGAGTAATCCAAATATAATTATTACAATTTCTAAGAGCAATTTAGGGTTTCCAGCAAATGCGAATAATGGTGCTAATGAGGCTTTAAAAAAAGAAGCAGAATTACTATTTTTTATTAATAATGATGTAGTAATAGATAAAAACTGCATTAAAGAATTGGTTAAGGTCTTTCAAGATGAGACAGTGGCCATCGCAGGACCTAAAGTATATTTAGGGAAAACAAATAGGTTAAATTTAGCTGGTGGCTATTTTAATTGGAAATATATTAAATCCTATCATCGAGGCGGAGGAGAAGAAGACAAGAATCAATATAATAAAAGAGAAAGAGTGGAATTTATAATGGGCTGTGCTCTTATGATAAGAGCTAAATTATTTGAAAAATTTGGACGATTTGATGAGAAGTATTTTGTGTACGGGGATGATGAGGACCTTTGTTATCAAGCTTTGAAACAAAATTATAAAATTATATATGAACCAAAAGCAATTGCTTATCATGAACATGCAAAAACAATAGGAAAAAATAGCAGGCTTTCATTATATCATTTTGTGAGAAATCGACTATATTTTTCAAAAAAATATGGGAATTTCAAAATATTAATTTTAAATATTTACTGGGTATTTAAAACTCATTATTGGAGAATTTTAAAAGATTTTGTAAAAAATAATATCATTTTTTTTAAAGCGATTATTGATTTTTTTAAAAATAGGATGGGAAAAAGAGAAATTAAACACAAATAAATTAATCATATATAGTTTAAATAAATATAGGTTAAATAAAAAATTTAATTTTGATTAAAATTTAAATCATCCTGATGAAAAAAAGAATATTAATTGTTAATCCCATTTCTTTGTTCCCACAAATTATGGCGAGTCAGGTAAGAATTTACAATATGATAAAAACGTTTTTTAAAGAACACATTGTTGATGTAGTTACTTATATTTCCAGTAAAAAACAGTTAGAAGAATCAAAAAAGAAATTAATTGGAGTCTGTCATAATTTTTATCCTATATTAGTTCCTAATAGAAAGGAAAACAAACTGGGACGTTTTTATTATAGATTAAATTATGAAATTCAACGAAAAGTCAATCATATTTCTTCAAGATTTTTTTATCGGTCAATGCCAAAATTAATAAAGCAAATTGCTGAAATAGCTGAGACTAATAGATATGACATTGTCCAAATAACCCATTGGTATCAAGGAGAATTATTTAATAAATTATTTTATAAGCCATTCTTTTCCATTGACACGCAGGATGTGCATTTTGACAAAAAAGAGAAAGAATTAAAAAGCAAATATGGAAATAAAATTTCAAAAAGCCATTCTTTAGAATTGGAAAAATATAAAAAGCAGGAGTTGAAATATACTGGTCTTGCTGATTTGATAATCTCCATTTCTTCTAACGATAAAATTTTTTTTGAAAATTATTTTCCCACTAAAAAACACATTTTAATACCTTCAGGAGTTGATTTGGAACATTTTAATAATGTCAAAAAAAATTATTCTCAGAATAAAACAATCCTATTTTATGGAGGAATGGGAAGCAAACAAAATATTAATGCTTTTTATAGATTATGGGAAGATATACTCCCGATAATTAAAAATAAAATCCCTGAGGTTAAATTAAAAGTAGTAGGATCAAATTCCCCTGAAAGTATTAAAAGGCTAAATAATGGAAGAGATGTAATTGTTACAGGCTATGTAGAAGATGTTCGAAATCATATTTCTCAAACTGATATTATGATTTTACCGATGGAAATTGCCGGGGGATTTAGATGCAGGGTCGTGGAGGTTATGGCAATGGGAATCCCTGTAATCGGTACACACAATGCATTAGATTGTATTGGATTGGAGCATGGAAAGCATGGTTTTATTTCTGATAACAATAATGAAATGGCAGAGTATGCTGTTAATTTATTGAATAATAATAAATTAATGGATAAGTTAAGCGAAAATTGCATAGAATTTGTTAGAGAGAATTATTCATTTGAAAAGACTTACAGGAAATTATCGGAATATTATATGAATGAAGTGATTTAAATGAAAATTACTGAAGAGACTTTCAAAAAGCTTTATGAAAAGCACAATGAAAATAGTAATTATGTTAATTTTGCTTATCATTTAAAGAATCAATTATCTTACTCTAGTTTATCTAGGAAAAAATTACTTGAGATAGGATGTGGGAAAGGTTTTACTTCATTATGGATTTCTTGCTTTACAGATATTGAGGAAGTATGGGCTATCGATGAAGCAAAAGGCGCTGGTTCAGAACTAAATGTGTTAAATAATTTAAAGGAAATAGTAGATAGTTTTAAAATTGATAATTTAAAGATATGTGAAATAGATTTTTTGCATCATAATTTCCAAAATGAACATTTTGATTACATAATTGCCAATAATACACTACACCATATAATTAGAACCAGGAAATATTACTCAAAGGACCATGAAACTAAAAAACAATGGATTGATTTGTTTAAAAATATATATTTATTATTGAAAAATGATGGAATATTGATCCTTGGAGAACTCACGAGAAAATCTATCTGGAGATTTTTGCCCTTAAAATACAGAAATATAGACTGGAAAATTCATCCCACATTAAGTGAATTTTTAGATGCAATCAAAAAAGCTGGATTTTTAAAAGTTGATTATCAGTATAGAATCCCTTATCAATTAAGGAAATTCAATAAAATTTTAAATAACTATCTTTTTGGATTTTTTGTTAGACCATCACTTAATATTTTTGCAAAAAAGTAAAGTTTTATCTGAATTTTGTAACTTTTAAGTCATAAGCATGAAATATCTTTGACCCAAGGATTGCCTGCTAAGATAAATTTCAGATTTCTGAAGCTATAGGATATTCAGAATTAAATCCAAATTGAACCACAAAAAAGAAAACAATTACAGAATGTTATTTATAACTGATAGTCTGTCATGCGGGGGCAAGGAGCGCCAGCTGGTTGAATTAATTGAAGGTTTGATTCCAATAATTTCCAATGAAAATATATTAGTAATTACAACTCACAAAGAAAATTATTATGAAAGTCAGCTTGAAAGAATGGGCATTAAAATTGTCAAAATTGTTCGCTCATGGCGATATGATGTCTTAGATTTTTTAAAAAAATATATTAATGTTTTTGATGAATTCAAACCCGATGTTATTCATTCAATCAGTGTAATGACTTCATTTTATACAGTGCTATTGAAAATATTTAGAAATTTCTATTTTGTTGATGGAACGATTCGCAAGGCTCCCAATAAAATAGGATTTTTCAGCAAAGTAAATATTTTAAATCGTATTAATTTTTATTTTGCTGAGTTGGTTGTTGGAAATTCTAAAACTGGCATTAAAGTCTTTAAAGCTCCTCTTAAAAAATCAAAAGTAATCTATAATGGTTTTAATTTTAGGCGCTTAGAAAATTTAAAAGGAAGTGAAATGATAAAAAAGGAGCTCGGCATTAATACAAAATTTGTTGTCGGAATGGTTGCATCTTTTTCTGATAAAAAGGATTATCGTTCATATTTATTAGTTGCACAAAAAATATTGAAAAAAAGAGATGATGTTACTTTTCTTGCTGTGGGTGATGGCAAGTATTTAGATCACCATAAAATGTTTATCAAACCGAAATTTAAAGAAAAAATCATATTTACTGGAAGACAAAAAGATGTTGAGTCAATAATAAATATATTTGATATAGGTGTGCTTTCCACTTACGTAGAGGGAATTTCAAATTCTATAATGGAATACATGGCATTGGGTAAGCCTGTGATTGCTACTAATGGAGGAGGTACAAGGGAACTGGTCATTGATAATGAAACAGGCTTTTTAATAAATATTAACGATATTGATGATTTGGCCAATAAAATAATTTTATTATTGGAAAACCAAAACTTAAGAAAAAAATTAGGACAAAATGGTAAAGAAAGGATTTTATCAGAATTTGCCTTAGAAAAAATGATTAGTTCCTATTATAATCTTTATCAAAGTTTATCAAAAAAAATTTCAATGAAAGTACTTCAAGTTGTTAGCTCACTATCATCAGAAAAAGAATTATTCAATAAACCATTTATAAAAACACAAATTGATACATTAAGGGCAAATGGTATTCATATTGATGTTTTAGAGATCAATAAAAACGATAATCCTATAAATTATTTTTTAGGTTTTAAAAAAGTCAATAATCAACTAAAAAAGAACAATTATGCTTTGATTCATGCACATTATAGCTATTGTGGTTGGGCATGTGTATTTCAACGAAAAACTCCTGTTATTGTATCTCTAATGGGTAGTGATTTATTAGGTATTCCTAACTGGAATGGTAAACAAACTTTGTTGGGTTATTTCAATATTTTCATCTCACAGTTATTACAATTTTTTGTACAAGGTATGATTGTAAAATCTAAGGAGATGAGAAATCATTGTATAAGGAAGAAAATAGTGAAAGTCATACCAAATGGTGTTGATTTTGAAAAATTTAAGCCAATTGATAAAAGTAAATGCCGAAAAATATTGGGGCTTAATAACTTCAAAAAATATATTCTTTTTCTCGGGAATCCTAAGATACCCGGAAAAAATATTAAACTTGCATTAAAAGCCTATAATATTTTAAAAAAAACAGATGAAAATGTTGAATTTCTAATGCCATATCCAGTTCCGTATAATATAATTCCAATCTATTTAAATGCAGCAGATGTATTGCTTCTAACTTCTTACTGGGAAGGGTCTCCTAATGTTATTAAGGAAGCAATGGCTTGCAATCTTCCTATTGTTTCTACTGATGTAGGAGATGTAAGAGAAATTATTGGAAACACAGAAGGTTGTTACATTTGTTCTTTTGATCCAAAAGATGTCGCAAATAAAGTCCTTTCATCATTAGAATATAATAAACGAACTAATGGCGGAGATAAAATTAAGCATTTAAACCTTAACAATATAGCAATGCAAATATTAGAAGTATATAGCAAAGTTCTAAATGAGTAGAGATTTTACTTTAATAACTTATAAAAAAATAATACAAGCTTTAATAGAAAATAATTACAAGGTTTGTAGTTTCTTAGAATATCTAAATGAAAAGAATAGTTTATCAAAAATTGCTATTTTGAAGCATGACATAGATAGAAACCCTTTTAATGCCTTAAAAATGGCTAAAATTGAAAAACAAATGCAAGTCAATGCAACCTATTACTTTAGAATTTTACCTTGTTCATTCCATACAGAAATAATAAAAAAGATTTCTTCTATGAGGCATGAGGTTGGATATCATTACGAAGATCTAACTTTAGCCAAAGGAGATTATGATAAAGCAATAAAATTGTTTGCTGCTCACTTGGGGAAATTTAATGAGATTACCACAATAAAAACAATTAGCATGCATGGTAGTCCATTGTCAAAATGGAATAATAAGCATATTTGGACAAAATATGATTTTAAAAAATTTGGAATCATTGGAGACCCTTCATTTTCTATTGATTATGAAGAATTTGTATATTTAACTGATACAGGAAGAAAATGGAATGATGAGAAGTCCAATTTAAGAGATTGTATGCAATCAAAATTGAAAATAAGGATTAATAATAGCTTTCATCTTAAAAAGTTAATTGAGAATAACGAAATGCCCAATAAAATAATGATAAATATTCATCCTCAAAGATGGATCGATAGCTACCTACCTTGGATAAAAGAATTAATATTTCAGAATATTAAAAATATAGGAAAATATCTAGTTAAAAAGATTAGAAAAAATGGATGATGTAACTCCCGCAATAGTAATTGGAAATCATGTTACATCGCTTCATATTATACGATCTCTTGGAGAGAAGGGAATACCAACCTACTTAATTCATAACGATAAATTATGCGTAGCGAGATTTTCAAGATATTGTAAAGGTTTTTTTAAATCCCCTTCTTTTATTACTGAAAAAAAACAATTTCTAGAATATTTATTTTCGATTGCAGGAAAAGAAAGTTTAAAAAGAGCAATTCTAATTCCTACTAATGACGATACAGTTTATATTCTTTCTCAAAATAAAGTAGCTTTAGAGGAACATTTTGTCGTTCCATTGCCTGATTGGAAAATAATAAGTAGAGCTGCAGATAAGAAAATTACTTTAAAAATAGCAAAAGAAAATGGAATACCAATACCAAAATCAGTTTACCCAGAAAATGTAGAAGATATGCTAGATAATATTGAATATTTACAATTTCCAGCAGTTATAAAACCTTCTATAGGGAAAAAATATTATTATCAGTCAGGAGTAAAAATGCATTTAGTAAAAAATAAAAAACAAGCCAAATATTATTATGAAAAGATTGCAGCAATTATGGGAAAGGAAAATATAATTGTTCAAGAGTATATACCTGGGGGAATGGATCAACTTTATAATTATGGATCAGTGTTTAAAGGTGGTGAACCATATGGTATTTTTTTAGGAAAAAAAATAAGACAGCATCCGCGAGATTTTGGAGTCGGAACCGCTGCGATGACTGTTGATGAGCCAGAGTTAGAAAGATTAGGCTCGTTATTGCTTAAGTCTTGTGGGTATGAGGGTATAGGCTATGTTGAATTTAAAAAAGATTTTCGAGACGGAAAATTTAAACTTATAGAAATTAATCCACGTCATTGGAATTTTGTTGATTTAAGTATTTATGCTGGAGTTGACCTGCCTTATAATCTCTATCTTTATGCAATGGGAAAAAGAATTCCTAAACAACATACTAAGGCTGGGCTAATATGGATTCATTGGTGGGCAGATTTTGGTCAAACTTTAATGGAGTTTTTAAAGGGAAAAGAAAATCTTTTAAAATATTTCAAAAGTATAAAAGGAGAAAAAAAATTTGCAGTCATGTCAATTAAGGATCCAAAACCATTCATCATTGAATCCTTAATTCTTCCATATTTGTTTCTTATAAGATGAAAAAATTCTTATTTGATTTAAATCATCCTGCTCATTTTCATTTATTTAAAAACATAATTTATAGTCTAATTAAAAGAGGACATCATGTTAAAATTACTGCTAAGAATAAAGATGTTCTATTAGATTTATTAGAAACATATAGTCATCCATATGAAATTTTAGAAAAGAGACCTCGTGGAGATGGAGTATTTGCAATTGCGACAAATGTTATTAAGCGAGATTACAGACTCTATCACATAGTTAGAAAGTACAAGCCACACATTCTTTTGGGAACTTCAATTTCGATTACCCATGTAGGAAAATTACTGAATATTCCTTCACTTTACTTTGGCGAAGATGGTCCAGATGTGGTGCCTTTAGCAAGAAAATATGCTTACCCTTTTGCAACTTATTTAATTACACCCGATACTGTTAAAATGAGCAAATATCATTTTAAACATATCACTTATAATGGATACCATGAATTGGTCTATTTACATCCCAACTATTTTAATCCTGATAAATCTGTATTTTCTGATCTTAGTTTAGAAAAAGAGACTAATTATTTCATTATAAGAATATCTGCATTAAAAGCACATCATGATGTTGGGATTGAAGGGGTTATTCAAAAAACACTTAAAAAAATTATTAAATTATTAAATTGCTATGGAAAGGTATTTATTACATCTGAAATTGGAAAAGAGTTATCTAATAATGCTAATATAATTTCAATTACACCAAATAGAATGCATCATGTTTTATTTTATGCGCGTTTGTACATTGGAGATTCTCAAACTATGACAGCTGAAGCAGCAGTCCTCGGAACACCATCTATTAGATGTAATAGTTTTGTTGGTCGTATTGGTTATTTAGAAGAATTAGAACATAAGTATGGTCTTACTTATGGCTTTCTGCCAAGCCAGGAAAATGAAATAATTGAAAAAATAAAGGAGCTGTTAGAGAAGAAGGATCTAAAAAAAGAATGGGGTCGAAGAAGAGAAAAAATGATTAATGATAAAATAGATGTTACTGCCTTTATGATATGGTTCATTGAAAATTATCCTGAAAGCGCTAAAATAATGAAAGAAAATCCAGATTATCAAAATAGATTTAAATCAAGGAAACTGAAGTATATTTAAACAGTGGATGATTTTGAGGAAATTTGATTGAGGAAAAATAAAAAAAAGGCTCTCAGAGTTGTTTTTGGATTTTTAATTTCTTTATTCCTTTTGTATCTTATTTATCGTAATTTTAATTTCCAAGATTTTTTTTCTTCAGTAAAATCTATTAACTTCAAATGGATTTGCCTTTTTGTTATAGGTTCCGGGCTTATGATCCTTGTTAGAGCCTATCGCTGGATGAAAATTGCAGAAACTAAACCTACAGTTAGAAATGTTTATTTTTTCTCTATGGTCATATCTATAGCTGGTTTGATAAATATGTTGCTGCCATTAGGAATTGGTGAATTATTCAGGGCTCAGCAGTTGAAACTACGTAAAAAAATAGCTTTTGGTCAATCACTATCGACAATAATTGTGGAAAGATTCTTTGATATTATTTTTCTTTTTATCTGTGGCATTTTGATGTCATTTTTTATTCCATTTCCCTATGAGATTAGACTTTCCATTTTCATTATTGGCCTAATAATTATTTTATTTGTCGTCTTTATTTTTTTTACTAAGGAAAAATCAGTATATTCTTTTTTAAATAATTTAACTTTTAAAAACAGAATTTTACGGTTGGTTCATAAATTCATAAACAGTATGATAATCGGTTTTTCGAAATTTAGACAGTCACCTGAAAAGCACCTAATAGTTATTTCTACCATTGGGTTTTGGGTTTTATCTGCTGGAGTTGTTTATGTTAAAGGAATGATGCTTGGATTAGAATTTCCTATTTTTACTATTCTGGCTAGTATGTTTCTCGTTAATTTAGCCATTGTTATTCCAGCAGCTCCAGGAATGTTTGGTACTTATCACGGTGCCATCTTCTTATCACTTCACACCTTAAGTGGATTTTCAGTGCAGAATGCGGAAGGATACGCCTTATTTGCCCATGGTGCAAATTATATCATTATGATATTTTTCGGCTGTTTGTTTATTTTATTAAATGGATTAAAAAATTTAGTAAAGAATAATCTTCGTGTACCCAAAATATTACCATAAGTTTACAGTATCAGATTTCCTTTCTTTAATTTCAGGAATATTCATAAATAAATCTGAAAAGGCAAGACTTCTATTAAGAAAGATATATGGCAATAAAATTTTTTTCTTCTTTGATAGTGGAAGAACTTGTTTAAGTATCTTATTGAAAGCACTAAATTATCCAAAATATTCTGAACTAATTGTTCCTATTAATTGTTGCCCAGTAGTACCTGAAGCAATAAAATTGAATGAATTAGTTCCAGTTTATGTTGATATTGATAATAACTTAACAATTCTTCCCGAAGATTTAGATAGAAAAATTACTACAAAAACAAGAGGAGTTATATGCGTGGCACAATATGGGAATGTTCCAGATTATGGTAAAATCATTTCAATTTGCAAAAAAAATAATATCGATATTATCCAAGATTTAGCTCATACTTTTACTGCAACATATAGAGAAAATTATTTAACCGAAATTGGTATTGCAAGTTTCTTTAGTTTGGGAGTTACAAAATCAATTACTACTTTTGAAGGGGGAATATTGCTTCTGAACGATCAAAAAATTGATATGGATATAATCTCCAAATATTTAAAAAAAAGAGAAAATATTTTTACCTGCTTCAAAAGAATTGCCAAATTCCTATTTTTTGTTTTCGGGACCAAACCTCCTATTTACAGACTTTTCACAAAACGATTAGTAAACTTAGCCAAAAGCATGAGTTTTTATCAGCCTAAACATAGAGTTCTGTCAAAAGGAGCTTTGAGCTTATTATGCAATATCTTACCAAGAATCCAACAAATTGAGAATAAAAGAAGGAATAGATTTAAAGAAATAAAAGAAAAAATGAAAATTCCAGATTCGGAAATTTATCAATTAAATAATAACAGGAGCTCAAGTTGCCTTGTTATGCCCATTAAAAAAGATTATTTTGAAAAAAAATTGAAATCAAAAATAAAAGTAAAAGTAGATTTCCCTGAACCACTGCCATTATTAAAAAACTATTATGACTTAAATGAAAACTACTGT
Organism: Candidatus Aminicenantia bacterium; assembly: GCA_046760445.1. GTDB lineage: Bacteria > Acidobacteriota > Aminicenantia > JdFR-78 > JdFR-78 > JBHIEE01. Next base: position 10,517 of record JBHIEE010000032.1, on the reverse strand, counting down.
AATGCTGAACGGATATATAAAAATCTGCATTTGTTACCAACTTTTGAATTAAATTGGAAAGGAATATGAAGGAAAGGAATTTAAATCCTTTAATAATATTTTATAAGGAATTTATGCGTTTATTGGGAAGACATGTGATTGGCAGACCTATAAGAGTTTTATTATATAGGTTATCAGGAATAAAAGTTGGGAAAAAAACCCAGCTGAATGAAGGACTTATAATTATTGATAACGGGGGTTGGAAAACTATAGAAATAGGTTCTTATTGTGCAATTTCTCCAAGGGTTACCTTGGCTTCTCATTCTTTTCCACCTTTTAGGCATCCTGATATTCCAGAAGAAATGCATCCAATTAAAATTGGAAAAATAGTGATAAAAGATGGAGTTTGGATAGGAACAGGATCAATTGTTTTACCAAGGGTTACTATTGGCGAACATGCTATTATTGCTGCTAATTCAGTAGTCACCAAGGATGTTCCACCCTTTGCTATTGTTGGAGGGAGTCCAGCTAAAATAATCAGATATCGGAAAAAAACGAATAAAAAATAACTACTTCTAATTATTTGAAAGAGTAAAATAATGCAAAACAATGTAAAATTTTTCACGCATTCTGAAGAATGGGCAGAAATTGTATACGATTGCTATGGATTTACACCAAAATTTATTGTTCTTGATCAGGAAAATTACCTACCATTGTTTCTTTCTAACAGTTTACTTTTTGGACGTAAAATGGTAAGTGCTATATATAATTTTTATGCTTCCCCAATTTATCAGAATGAATACAAGCTGAGAGAACTTCTGGTTGCAGCAATTAATTTAGCAAAGAATGAAAAAGCTAATTTTCTTCAGATAAAGCCAGTATCTGAATTACCTGAAAGTGTTGTAAATGAGTTAGGTTTTATAAAAAAGAACCAATATAAAATTACACAGTTGGAGTTAGATAGTTATGATGTAGTGTATAAAAGATACAAAAAGAACTTCCGTCAAAATATTAGAACTAATCTTAGAAAGTTAAAAGACAATAAGATATTTATTGAGAAGTCTTTGAATTACTCAGATCTAAGAGCATTTTACTCAATTATGGTCAGATTATATCGAGATAAACATTTAATGATCGCTCAACCTTTTAGACTTTTTAAATTAATTTTCAAAGAGTTAATTATTAAAAATAAAGCTGACCTCTGGATAGCCAGGTTAAACAATGGAAGAGTAATTGGAGGTATTTTAACAATTTTAGAGAATGATATAGTTACTTATGCCTGGAGCGCTACAGATCAGAATTTCGCAATATATTCGATCAATTCCTTAATAGTAAATGAAGCAATAAAATATTATTGTAACCATAATTTCAAACTTTTCGATTTTGGCATCAGCAGTCCATATCAAAATAATTTATTATTCTTTAAATCTCGATGGGGGGGTAAGACCTGGGATTTACCTTATTATTACTATTTAATTAAGACGAAGGAAATTCCTAATATTGATTTTCATAAATCATACGTGTCTTTAAGGAAATTATTTAGATATGTCCCCATTTGGACTATAGAAGCATTATCACCGTTTATTGTAAAGCAACTAAATTAAAAATTAGATAATGGTTAAAACTCTAATATCAATTATATTACCAACTTACAATGAAGCCGATTCAATTTGCTTATTAATAAAAGAAATTACAAAGATTCTTAATGAAAATAATTCACTTTATGAATTAATTGTTGTTGATGATAATAGTCCAGATGGAACAGCTAAACGAGTAATGGAAAATTTTACAAATAATGAAAAAGTTAAACTTTTTATAAGGAAAAAAGAAAAGGGCTTAGCTACTGCTATAAGATACGGAATAGAACGTTCAAAAGGAGAGGTAGCTGTTGTTATGGATACTGATTTTAATCATCCACCTTCTTTAATTCCTTTGTTAGTAAAAATTACTGAATATTTTGACATTGCTATTGGGTCTAGATACGTAATTGGTGGAGGTATGAAGACTTCTAAATTCAGATTCATTGGAAGTAAATTTTTTAATATTCTTACTCGTTATCTTTTAGGTGTTCAAACTAGAGATAACCTCAGTGGATTTGTAGCCTTTAAAAAAAGGATACTTTCTGATTTCAACCTATCCAAGATATTTTATGGCTACGGGGATTATTTTATTCGATTTTTATATTTGGCGCAAAAACAAAGAAAAACAATCATAGAAGTCCCAGTAGTTTATGAAATTCGTCAAGGTGGAACCAGCAAAACCAATTTCTATAAAGAAATTATTCGTTATACTTTGAGTGTTATAAAAATAAGATTTGGTATTTGGAAAGAGCATACTTCCTAATTTCATTCTTAAATTTTGCTTAACCTGTTTTATTCTCAAAACTATAGGCCCTCTTTTCGATTTAAAAATTAAATAATTTAAAACATAATTTTGACAAAAATGGTGAATCCCAAGCAGAGATATTACCTATTAATCTTTTTAATTTTCAGTATCTTAATACGGGCTGGCTTTGCAATTTTTGTAGGCCCAGGAAATTCTGATGCATCCAATTATACAACCTATGCCTATGATATAGCGTATACTGGTAATTTCAAATTGCTTTTTATTCCACAATCACCAGGTCCTGTTATAAATTTATGGGTCCTGCTGATGAGCATTTTTATGTTTTCAATAGGGAGCCACTTTCTTACAGTCGCAGTTATTTTAACAATCATTGTAAATATCATGAGCTTATTTGTTTTTTATAAACTACTCAACATTTATTTATCTGTTGAAAAATCATTATTAGCAACTTTTATTTTGTCTATTCTCCCGCTCCATATAAAAATCTCCTATAATCCAAGCTATGAATCATTCATGATATTAATTGTTCTTCTCCATCTACTATTTTTAATCAAATATATAAAATCAGGAAAGTATAGCCATTTGATAACTAGTGCTCTATCTGGAAGTAGCTTAGTTTTAATTCACAATACGGGGTATCTTTTTATATTTTTATCTTCTTTATTCATGTTTTACACATCATTAAATCGTTCCACTTTCAAAAAATGGCTAATTTTTGTGATAATCCTGTGTACGATTCCTCTGGGACAATTCCTGATTTGGAAAATCAATACAGGTTCTTTCTGGCCATATTTGCAATTTCAAAAAGAGCTGAGAATCAATGTACATAATCAATATTTAAATATGAAATCTATTCCTGTTACTTATTTTATTAAATATTTTGAAAATTTTATTAGAAAATTTAATCCAATTCTCTTTCTATACTTTTTTATATCTTTAATTCATTTCAAATGGCTCGCTAAGAAAAAAAATTATCAAATTTCTACTTTAATACTCATCTCAGCAGTGATTCTTTTTTTGCTTTTTCTTAATCTCCCTCAAAATTATTTAACGCTTGGTCTTATAATTCTCATTTCAACCTTCTTGTATTTTAGCAGTCGATTGATTGAGAAATATAATGTTAATGAACTTTTATTATATTCTTTTTATTCTATATTTATATATATGATAATTTTTTTAAGACCTTTCCCGAGAGGATTAAATACAAGATCATATACGAATATACAATGTTTTGCCTTAATAGTTGCAGTTTTTCTAATATTTAACGGTATTAGAGCTCTGAAATATATTTTAATAATAGGAATTATAATCATTCAATTGACAGGAATATCTTTTTCCCGGTTTGGCTTGAAAGATAAAGTTGCTTTTTGGTTTAAAACGGGAACCTACGGATATTATTTTGAGCCTTGGATGCCCTATTATTTATTATCTCCTGAATTATCGGACAGTTTACAATTATTGAACTCGCTAAAAAACATTGATATTAAAAAAAGAAAAATTATTACTAATCTTTTTTATGGACGATTTCTGGGCATGAAATATCAGATTCCTCAAAGCCGAATTTTGTTAATAAAGAATGATGATAACTATAACAAATATCTCACTGAAGCCGAAAATAATGATATCATTTTATTAAAAGAAGATATAAACTTAAATTTAGTCAATAAATATCACTTAGAAAAATATAAAAAAACAAAAAACATTATTGTCTACTTGAAGAAAGGATTTCGTTAAAATGAAAAGATACCCGCCAATTATGATCCCCCTTGCAGAGCCAGATATAGGACCAAAGGAATTGAAATATGTCAAAGATGCTGTTGAGAGTGGCTGGGTTTCTTCTTTAGGGTATTATGTGGAGAAATTTGAAAATGATTTTGCCAAATATTGTAATTGTAAGTATGGAGTTACTGTTTCAAATGGAACAGTTGCTTTGCACTTAGCTCTTTCGGCCTTAGGCATTAAAAAGGGCGATGAAGTTATTATTCCAAACTTTACTTTTGCCGCCACAGCCAATGCAGTTATATATACTGGAGCAACACCCATATTTGTTGATTGCGAACAGGATACTTGGAATATAGATGTGTCACTGATAGAAGAAAAAATTACTCCCAAAACAAAAGCCATCATGCCTGTGCACATATTCGGACATCCTTGTGATATGGAACCTATTTTAGAAATTGCTAAGAAATATAGTCTTTTTATTATCGAAGACTGTGCCGAAGCTCATGGAGCAGAATATCGTAAAAAAAAGGTTGGTCTGTTCTCAGATATCTCGTGTTTCAGTTTTTATGGAAATAAAATAATAACTACAGGTGAAGGCGGAATATGTTTAACAAACAGCGATGAATTAAATCAGAAAATGAGATTGTTGAGAGATCATGGGATGCGGAAAGAAAATAAGTATTGGCACGAAGTAGTGGGTTTTAATTATAGGATGACGAATTTACAAGCTGCTCTCGGATTGGCTCAACTGGAAAGGATAGAAGAATTTATAAAGATTAAAAGAAGAAACGCTCAAGAATTCAAAAATTTATTGAAAGATGTTGACTGGATAACTTTGCCTGTAGAAAAAGAATATGCAAAAAATATTTATTGGGTGTTCGCAATACTAATCAATGAAAATTCAAGATACTCTCGAAATCAAATAATAGATATTTTAGGAAAAGAAGGAATTGAGTGCAGACACTTTTTTTATCCCCTATCCATAATGCCTCCTTATAAAGAACATTATTCATATCCTGTTTCTGAAAAAATATCTAAACAAGGATTGTGGTTACCATCATCTACTAAACTGAAACCTTCAGATATCAATTACATACACCATAAGCTGATTAATATTTGAAAATTTAACATAATTGCCTAAGGAGATTTAAGAACTCTGTAAGGTTTGGAAAGAGATGTTTCCCTCATCTAGGAAAATTAAGAAAAAATTTCTGATAATCGGAGGAATAGCTGCCCTCATAATAGGGGTTATTAATAGTTTTGAAATTGGATTCATAAATTATATTTTAATATTCAAATCTTTCCTAAATTTTGGAATCTTTGCCATATTTTCCTTTATAAATATTTTTATAATCTCTTTTTTTACAGTTTTTGTAGGATTTATTTTCGGTCATATATTATCATTTTTAACAAACGAAAATTCTCCGATTTGCAAAATGATATTACTGAACCCTTTGAACTATGTTTCTAAAAAATTCGCTAATATAAAAATTATATACTTTTTTTTAATTATTCTCTTATCTTGTCTACTTATAAATAAGTGGCCTTTCAATCCATCAAATCCTTTTCACAAATCAGTTTCTTCCGAGACCAAAAAAACTAATATTATGATAATTGTTTTAGATACATTAAGATCACACAATCTATCTACTTATGGTTTCGAAAAAGAAAATATGCCTAACTTGACACAATTTGCAAAAGAAGCAACTTTATTCAAAAATACGATTTCAACAGCCTCTCATACTGCTCCCTCTCATTTGTCCATTATATCTGGGAACTATGTTGATAGTGAAAAGATGGGAATTACCACTACGAGTACATTAACCGAAATATTAAAATGCCAAGGATATCTAACTATTGGTGTTATTGCAAATCGAGCTGTGAGTTCAAAAAATTTTATGCGAGGTTTTGATATTTATATTGATAGTGTTAGTCCCTATGTCCTTTTCAAATATTTTATCAGTTTCAAAGTAATTTTTAAATTACTATATAAGCGAATCTTTAATTGCCAATTTTTCATTTATCATAAATATACTAGAGCAAATTATGTTAATAACATACTTTTCCCTTTGCTTGATAAATATAAAAAAGAAAACCTCTTTGTATTTATTAATTATTTAGATCCTCACGATCCATATTTTCCTAAAAATTCCATAACAAAATATAGTCGATACTCATTGAAAAATGGTTTTGTCAGAAATCTTAAACATTGGCAGCGCCCAAATTTGAACGAAAAACAGTGGGAAAATTTACAAGATTTATATAATCAGGAGTTATTATATCTTGATAAGTATCTTGGAAAATTATTCAATAGATTAAAACGTTTGAATCTATGGGATGACACTATAATCATAATTACCTCAGATCATGGTGAATTATTGGGGGAAAAAGGATTATTAGGCCATGCAATTGCTCTCTATGAAAATGAAATAAAAATTCCAATGATGATTAGATATCCCAAAATGTTTCCTCAAAATTATGTAGTTGAAGATTTGATCCAAACTGTTGATATAGTGCCCACAATTTTAGAAACTTTAAATATCAAGATCCCAGATGGAATTCACGGTAAAAGCTTACTTTCTGTTTTAAAAGAGACCGATGAAATTAAAAAACGTCGATTTGCATTCTCTTTACAGTTCAGTTATAGATCAATCAGAGATAAAAACTGGAAATATTTTCGCAATTTAGAAAATGGCATTGAGGAACTCTATAATATCAAAAATGATCCTAATGAATTAAATGATATAGCAGGTGATAAACAAGATATACTTAGTCAATTGTCCAAAACTCTAAATGTCTATATTCAAAAATATGAAGAAGGTCAATTAAAATCAACATCAAACAATGATGAAAGAAGGGAATTGTTACGATCCTTAGGCTATATAAAATAAAAAAATTAATAAATTCCAACGTATGGATAGAATAACTTTATTGAATTTTTAGAAAATTAATGAAAACAAACCCGCCACTTTCTATATGGCTTTCAATCGTTGATATTTTACCTTTTGCCAAATTCATTAAAATTTAAGGCAAAACTCATCGATAGAAATTACCTTAGAAAGGATTTTTACGAACAAGAGAGGAATAATACCCGATTACTGAGACTCTTTTTAATGCACGTTCTCTCCAAAAGGTTTTACTTAACCATTTTAAATATAAATTGGAGCATCTACTAAAATGGGGAGACAGAAACTCTATGTGGTTTTCATTGAAATTACGAGTTCCATTTTTGGACTATAGATTAGTAGAGAGAATTTTATCATTGCCTTCCGAAAAGGTTATTACAAAGGGTACGACAAAATGTATTTTTCGAGAGGTTATGAAAGGTATTTTACCAGAACAGATTTGTCTGTGTAAAGATAAAATTGGATTTATGTCCCCTGAGAATGAATGGTTTAAAGAACCAATATTCCAGAATTTTATTTTTGAGTTGCTTAACTCTGACTCCTTCCGTTATAGACCTTATTTTGATCATAAAACTTGTGTAACGCTTTATAATCTTCATCTACAAAGGAAAATCAACATTTCGCGCGATACTTGGAAATGGATAATCCTAGAACTATGGTTCAACCTCTTCCTATAATCTAATAACCTAATGACTTAATAACCCAATGACCAATATTGTTTACATACAAGATTTCCTAACGACCAACTATGAATCCCAGGTAATTTCCTTTATTACGGAGCATATACCACTGGAATTCATTTCTGATGAAAACTATGTTCTCATCGAGGATGCTCATCGTCTGGAAAATCTTAAGGATACTAACCACTATAATCTTGTTGTATCCTCTCTTTTGCTCAATGACTTTGTGGATGTAAACCAGAGTTTAGTAAAAATCCATAACTCATTAAGACCGGGTGGAAAATTTATCGGCAGGGTTAAAACCCTCCACCATCGAAAGCGTCGCATCGCTTCCTTTCACAATAAATTCTCATATAAAGTCATCATTCTTTATGAGTTCATTTTCAAAAGAGTATTGCCAAAATTACCGGTTCTTCGTCATGTTTACAGGAGGTTTGGAATCATAAAACATCACATCTTATCAAAATGCGAGGCATTGGGCAGGTTACGGTATTGTGGATTTGAAATCTCAAATCTAAAAGAAACGGATAAATATCTATATTTCATAGCTTTTAAGAATTTACAACCTTTAAATGAGAAACCCTGCGATGGAATTTTAATCAAGATTCCAAAGGTGGGAGAGGATGGACGGACTATCTATTGCTATAAACTGAGAACAATGCATGCCTATGCCAATTTTTTGCACGATTATATTCTTAATAACCATCAAATAGATAATGAGGGGAAGGTCATCAGTGACTTTCGTACCCCAGGCTGGGGTAAATTCTTAAGAAAAACCTGGCTGGATGAAATGCCCCAACTCCTTAATATAATAAAGGGAGATTTATATTTTATTGGGCTTCGACCCTTATCCAGGGAATTCCTCTCGTTATATCCCGAAGAATGGCGAGAGGTACGTGTGAAGATCAAGCCGGGTTTCGTTCCTCCATACTATGCTGACTGCCCGAAGTCCTTTGAAGAAATCATAGAATCAGAAAAGCGCTATTATGAAGCCTGGAAAAAGCATCCTTCCAAGACCAATTTTATCTATTTTTGGAAAGTTGTCCTGAATTTCGTAATAGGTCGCGCCCGAACAGGCTAACCACGGCTGAAAGAATAGTAAGCTTTAGCATTGGTTGAATTAGTTAGATTCGTTTTATTTGTCGTGTTTCTGGATTACTTTTAGAAGGAAATGGGAAAGCAGACAACGAAAACTATGAGACGGAGAGACTAACCTTTGAGACTGAGAGACTGAGAGACTGAGAGACTAAGAGACTAAGAGACTAAGAGGCTAAGAGACTGAGAGATTGGGAAATGGGAAACTGGAAATGAGAAATGGGAAAAGAGAAATTGGAAATGGAAGAGAATAAACGAATCAAGTCATTTGAGGATATCGAGGTTTACAAACTTGCTCGCCAGTTTAGGAATAAAATCTATGAGTTGACCAAGAAATTACCAGATGAGGAAAAATATAATCTCGTAGATCAAATGAGGCGTGCATCTCTTTCGTTGACCAGTAATATTGCAGAAGGCTATGGACGGTATCACTATCAGGAAAATATCCAGTTCTGTCGCCAAGCCAGAGGTTCTTTAAACGAATTAATGGATCAGCTTATGGCTTGTGGTGATTTTGGTTATGTAGATCAAAAGACTGTTGAGACTTTGCTTATGGAGGCCCGTGAAGTTCGCCGATACTTGAACGCATACATTAAAGCAACTATAAAACGCCAAGAAACAAAATAATTTCCAATTTCTAATTTCCAATTTCTAATTTCTAAGGTTAAGGTTAAAGAAAGGAGTTTCAGATGTATGATGTAATCGTTATTGGTGGTGGGCCGAGTGGTCTGAATGCTGCCAAAAGATTGGCAGAGGGAGGCCTGGATGTGGTGGTTTTAGAGAAGAAGAACGAGATTGGAACACACACTATCTGCACAGGGATTGTAGGGAAAGAAGCATTTAGAGAATTTAATCTGTCAAGGGACTCCATATTAATAGAAATTAAGAAAATAAAAATGGTCTCTCCCTATGCCAGCTCCATTATCTATCAACATCCTACATCCTTTGCTTATGTAGTAGGTAGAGAAAAGTTTGATAAATATATTGCTGATATTGCTCAATCAAAGGGGGTTGAAATAGAACTTGAGAATCAGGTTATGGATATTTCAGTGAATAAAAATTATGTAGAAGTTCTGACAGAAGTAAAGAGCAAATGTCTTAGAAAATATTCTGCCAAAATAGCCATTATTGCCACTGGAATAGATTATAAGTTAAATAAAAAGCTCGGCTTAGGTTATCCAAAAGATTTTCTAAATGGTGTTCAGGCTGAGCTTGAGATTGGGAATATTGATTCTACTACTGTCTTTGTAGGAAAGAATATTGCACCTGGAGCCTTTGCCTGGGTAGTTCCCATAGGTGAAGAGACAGTCAGAATAGGATTAATGACCGAAAAGGATCCGAAAGTGTGTTTTCAGCATCTGATGGAAAAGCTTTATCCAAAGAAGATAAGAGATTTGAATAAGGAACGGATTCAATTCAAAGCTATCGCACAGGGCTTGGTATCCAGAACCTATGGAGAAAGAGTCTTAGCAGTAGGAGAGGCTGCTGGGCAGGTTAAAACAACAACAGGAGGAGGAATTTACTTTGGGTTACTCTGCTCAGAGATTGCCTCTGAAGTGATCCTGAAAAGATTTGAGAAAGGCTGTTTCTCAGCCAAGGCATTGACAGAATACGAAAAATTATGGAAAAAAGCTATACAAAAGGAAATATTGATAGGATATTATACAAGAAAAATTTGTGGGAAATTAAGTGACTTCCAAATTGAGAAAATGTTTCAGATAGCTCAAAGTGATGGAATAATTCCTCTCATCAAAGATAAGGGAAATTTTGATCGGCACAGTGAACTCAT
>JBHIEE010000031.1:0-24669 GCA_046760445.1 Candidatus Aminicenantia bacterium | reverse complement strand
TTAATTTGTCATTTTGCCACAGTGGTATACCCCACGTGGTGTACCAACTTTTGATGTTTGATTTTTGATTTTTATAGAGGGGTGAATCCAGTCCCGAGTACTCGGGAGAAAATTTTTACCAGTGTTAGGTTTTTAAAGGTGAAATAACCCGAAGAATTATTCCCGTTATGAATATTCTTCTTTGCCTTCTTTTTTCAATTTTTCAACTAATTCTTTAATTTTCTGGTCATCTTTTTTGTTGCAAATTAAAAGGACATCAGGAGTTTGAATAATAATTAAATTATTGACTCCGACTAAAGCTGTTAGCTTATTAGGATTATAAACAATGCATTCTGAGGAATTTATGACCATCAATTCTCCCTTGGTCACATTTTTGTCTTTATCCTGAGGCCAAATTTGTGGCAAAGCAGACCAAGAACCTACGTCTGTCCAGCCAAAGTCTGCTTCAGCGACTAAAACTCCTTTTGCTTTTTCCATCAAAGCATAATCAATAGAAATAGAAGGTAATTCATTAAAAATTTGAGTTATTTCTTCTTTGCTGTGTTTTTTTAAAGCATCACTTATTTTAGTAAAATACCCATACATCTCAGGAGCATATTTCTCGAGCTTTCCCGAGAAAACCTTCCCCTGCCAGACAAAAATCCCACTATTCCAGAAGTAATTTTTAGTTGACAAGTACTCCACTGCTTGGTGGTAGTCTGGTTTTTCTTTAAACTCTTTAACTAAATAGAACTCTTCTTGATTAATTTTGATTGTATCTTCTTTAGAATAATGGAGATAACCATATCCGGTGGCTGGGTAAGTAGGAGTTATTCCCAGGGTAATTAGATAATCTTCATATTGGGCTGCTTTTAGAGAAGAATCTAATAATTGCAGGAGTCGGTGTCGATTATGGATTATATGGTCTGCAGGAAGAGCAATAATTGTTGCTTCTGGATCATCAAGTAAAATCCGAGAAGTAGATAATATTAAAGAGGGGGCTGTATTCTTGTCCTTAGGCTCAATAATTAAGTTTTGCTCAGGTAAATTGGGAATTAATTTATAAATTTCATTAGTCAGTTCTTGATTGGCAATAGTATATATTCTTTCATATGGTATTAAAGGAAGCAATCTCTCTACTGTTTCCTCAAGCATTGTTTTTTCACTAATTATTGGCAGGAACTGCTTAGGTTTCCCTTTTCTACTTAAAGGCCAAAATCTAGTTCCTCTGCCTCCAGCCATAATTATTGCATAATTAGCCATCTTTCACCTCCCTCTCCAGCTTTTATATTATAAAAGATAAACCAAAAGCTATCAATCCAATAAAAATACAGTAAAATGAAAAAGAAGAAAAAAATCCTCTTTTGATTAATTTCATTAAATATTTTAAAGCCAATAAACCAGAAATTAAGGCACCTATGAAACCCAGGGTAAGTAATAACCAAGGTTGAGAATGAATTTCTACTTGATTTAACTCAAATAAAAAAGCACCAATAATAGCTGGGATAGAGAGTAAAAACGAAAATTTAGCTGCTTTTTCTCTCTCCCAACCAAGAAACATTGCCCCGCCGATAGTTAATCCCGAACGGGATAATCCAGGAATGATTGCTATTCCCTGTAATATACCAATTAAAAATGGATGAATTATTTTTATATTCGCTCTTTCCTGACTATATTTAGTTAAAAATAAAAAAAGACCAGTGATAATTAAGGCAATGCTGACTGATTTTAGAGATCCAAATAAGCTTTCAAAAAAATCATTTAAAAAGTAACCAATAAGGGCTGTTGGAATAGAGGCTAAAAATAAATAATAAATGAGTCTCATTTGAATACTGCGAAATTTTTTTTTGGGAGAAGAAACAAACTTCCCGATTCCCTTAATAAGATCTACAATTTCCACACGAAGGAAAACTACCACAGCGAATAGGGTCCCTAAATGAAGAGCAATATCAAGTAAAAGTTGAGGCTGTTTAATACCTAACAAATTTTGGACAATAACCAAATGCCCTGAACTGCTTACTGGAAAGAACTCAGTAAGACCCTGCAAAATAGCTAAAAGAAGAATTTCCCAACTTGAAAAACCACTCAACAATCTTCCAACCCTTTTATTACTCTTTCAATTTCATTTTTCACTATAGACTGAATATTCTCCAAATCTTTTTCTGTTTCTGCCTCGAATCGTAGAACTAATATCGGCTGAGTATTAGACGCCCTTACCAACCCCCATCCCCTGGGAAAAATGGCTCTCACTCCATCTACATCTATTATAGGATATTTTTTAGCCAAATTATTTTTTACTTCTTCGACAATTTTAAATTTAACCTGATCCGAACTATAAAGTCTTATTTCAGGCGTATGGTAAGTTTTGGGTAAGTCAGATAACATTTGAGAAAGTTTCTTATCGGATCGGGAGAGGATTTCAAGGAGCCTGAGCGAAGAATAAATAGCATCGTCAAATCCAAAATATCTATCTGCAAAGAAAATATGTCCACTCATTTCCCCAGCTAAAAGAGCTTCCTCCTCCTTTATTTTCTTCTTTATAAAAGAATGGCCTGTCTTCCACATGATTGGTTTCCCACCTAGTTTTTCTATCTCATTATAAAGAATCTGAGAAGCCTTTACCTCAGAGATTATGGGAGCCCCGGGATTCTTAGGGAGAATGTCCCGACAAAAAATAATCATTAGTTGATCTCCCCATAAAATATTCCCCTCCTCATCTATCACTCCCAGTCGATCAGCATCCCCATCATAGGCAATACCCATATCAGCGTTAGTCTCTTTTACTTTAGCAATTAAATCTTTCAAGAATTTTGGCATGGTGGGATCTGGATGATGATGAGGAAAATTCCCGTCGAGATCACAATATAATTCTTCCACCTCACAGTCAAGCTTTTTAAAAATTGGAACAGCAACCATTCCGCCAGTTCCATTTCCAGCATCTATTACTACCTTCAATTTCTTTTCTATTTTAATATCTTTAAAGATACGGTCTTGATATTCGGGAATAATATTATGAGATACAAAAGATCCCCCTCCTTGGCTAATATATCTTTCCTGGTCAATAATCTGATAAATTTTCTGAATTTCTTGCCCATAGAGAGTTTCTTGGCTAACCATTATCTTAAATCCATTGTATTCTGGAGGATTATGGGAGCCGGTAATCATCACTCCGCCTTCTTTCTGATGGCAATAGATTGAAAAATATAAAAGAGGAGTGGGAACAATCCCTAAATCAGTCACCCGACAACCCGTGGAAATCAAACCCTTTAATAAAGCTTCTCTAAATGGTCCTGAGCTATGTCGACCATCTCTTCCTAAAGCAATCTCTTTCTTCCCTTTTCCCCTGAGGTAAGTGCCTATTCCTTTACCTAACGCTTCGACCACTTCTGAATCTAAGTCTTCCCCTACTATTCCTCGAATATCATATTGTCTGAATATCTCAGGATTTATTTTCATTGTTTTAATTGAAAAAAAAATTATACCATTTGCCTTTTATTTAGACAATTACTTTCTATTTTTCAGATTCTTAATATTCTCAATTAAAAGCTCCCATTTTTTCTGCGCAGTTAGAATAAATTCAATAAATTCTCGAACCGCTCCTTTACCACCAGGTAGATTAGAAATAAAATAAGAGATTTTTTTTACCTCAGAATGAGCATCCGAGACCGTTCCAGCTAAACCAACTGATTTCATTATTTCTAAATCTCCTACATCATCTCCAATATAGGCGATCTCTTCCGGGTGTAATTTATGACTCTCTAAGATTTGAAATAAAATGGACTTTTTATCAATTTTCCCTTGATAGAGTTCTTTTATCCCTAAGAGTTCAGCTCTTTTTTCTAATGCCTTAGATACTTTTCCAGTAATGATAGCTGTTTTTATTCCTGCCAAATGAGCTAAAAGTATACCTGTTCCATCTTTGACATTGTATCCTTTTATTTCCTCTCCATCAGAAGTAACATATAAAGTGCCGTCAGTAAGAGTCCCGTCGACATCCATAATAATCATTTTTATTTTCTTGGCTCTTTCTTTTGCGTCCATAACCCTCTTTAGAACATCTCAGTGCGCCATAAATCGTGAAGATGAATAATTCCTTCCACTTCTTCTTGCTCATTTTTTATTATTAAGGAGGTTATCTTCTTCTCCTCCATTATATTTAAAGCCTTGGTAGCCAATTCTTCTTTGTCGATTGTTATCGGGGAAAATTTCATACATTCCCCAGCATTTTTTCTCATAAAGTCACCATATTTAATCAACAATCTTCTTAGGTCTCCATCTGTTATTACTCCCACTAATTTTCGATTTTCATCAATTACACAGGTAACACCAAGTTTCTTTTTAGTCATTTCTATTACTGTATCGCGCATCGGAGTAGTGGTAGAAACAATGGGAATTTCTCCTCCTATGTGCATTAGATGTTTAACTTTTAAAAGCTTTTTTCCCAGTTGACCTCGAGGATGAACAAAGGCAAAGTCTTCCTCGCTAAATCCCTTTTTTTGCATTAAAGCAATAATTAAAGCATCACCCATGGCCACGGCCGCAGTAGTGCTGGCGGTGGGTACTAAACCAATTGGGCAAGCTTCTTGCTCGACTTCAACATCTAAGACAACATCGCTGTATTTAGCAAGCTTTGATTTTTTTTCTCCAGTTAAAGAAATTAATTTTATTCCTATTCTTTTAATGAATTCCAAAAGGGTAATAATCTCCTTGGTCTCTCCACTATAAGAAATAGCTATTACCACATCCTCCTTAAGTATAATTCCTAAATCACCGTGAACTGCTTCTGCCGGATGAATGAACACAGCCGGGGTTCCCGTGCTAGTAAAAGTAGCAGCAATTTTTTGGGCAATCAACCCAGATTTACCCATTCCAGTGACAATAATTTTCCCTTTACTTCTAAAGAGGATATCTACTGCTTCATTGAACCGGTGGTCTAACTTCTCTATTAAATTTTTAACTGCTCTTGATTCTACTTCCAAAACTTTTTTGCCAATCTCAATCATGGTTAATCTCCAATAACTTGTTTTAACTTCAGGAGAGTTTCCAGTAAATCAGATAATTTGTTTAATTTCAACGAGTTATGCCTATCAGAAAGAGCCTGGGAAGGATTATCATGAACTTCCAAGAATATCCCATCTGCCCCAGCCACCGCTCCTGCTCTAGCAATGTAAGGAATAAAAAAAGGCTCCCCTCCTGAAGAAGTTTGTTCCTCACCGGGTTTTTGAACGCTGTGAGAAGCATCAATCATAACTGGAAAACCAAATTCTCGCATAATAGGAATTGATCTAACATCAAAAACCAGGTTATTATAGCCAAAACAAGTTCCTCTCTCAGTAATAATAATTTTCTCATTTCCTTGAACTAATGCTTTTTCTATAATTAATTTCATATTCCAAGGAGCTAAAAATTGTCCTTTTTTAATATTAATCGCTTTAAAAGTCTTGGCTGCCTCAACAATTAAATCTGTCTGGCGACTAAGGAAAGCAGGAATTTGAAGAACATCAAGGACAGAAGCAGCTTTCTCTATTTGGCTTACCTCATGAATATCTGAAGTAACTGCCAAATTCAGCTCTTTTTTAATTGATTCTAAAATTTTCAACCCTTTTTCTAATCCAGGCCCTCGGAATGAAGAGATGGAAGATCGATTAGCTTTATCATACGAAGCCTTGAATATGAAAGGGACATTTAATCTGGAAGCAATTTTTTTAATTTCTTGGGCAATAAAAAAGGCATGATGTTCACTTTCTATAACGCATGGTCCAGCCATTAAAAATAAAGGATTTTTCCCTCCGATTTTCAACTCGGGAGTAATTTCAAGTTCTTTTGTTTCTATATTCATAACATGCTCCAATAAAAGCTTTGAAAAGTGGATGAGGAGAAAGGGGTTTTGATTTAAATTCCGGATGGAATTGACACCCTAAAAACCAAGGATGGTCTTTAATTTCTACAATTTCCACTAAGTTTTTCTCGGGATTTCGGCCAGAAATAAAAAGTCCTTTTTTAGATAATATTTCCTCATAAGTTGGATTAAATTCATAACGATGGCGATGACGTTCATAAATTTCCTCTTTTTGATAAGCCTGATAGGCAAAAGAATCTTTCTTAAGTTGACAAAGATATGCCCCTAACCTCATTGTTCCGCCCATCTCTTCAATCCCAACTAATTCTCTCCATTTAAAAAATACTTTGTGCGGGGTATCAGGATCAAATTCAGTGCTATTTGCTCGGTTAAGGGAACATACATTTCTGGCAAATTCAATCGTTGCACATTGCATTCCTAAGCAAATACCAAAGAAAGGAATAGCCTTTTCACGGGCATAAGTAATTGCCTTAATTTTCCCCTCTATTCCTCGGATTCCAAAACCACCGGGAACTAAAATTCCGTCAATCCCGCCAAACAAATTTTTTGCGCTTTCTGGCTCAATATCTTCTGATTCTACCCAACAAATATTTACCTTTACATTATGAGCTATTCCTCCGTGATTTAAGGCTTCAACTAAACTTTTGTAGGAATCATGAAGCCCAGCATATTTTCCCACTAAGGCAATTTCAACCTTATCTTTGGGATTTTTAATTCTGTTGACTAAATCTTTCCAATCTTTAAGATTCCGTTCTTTTCGAGGTAGATTTAAGAGTCTAAGAATAATCTCATCCAATCCTTGTTGAGCAAGAACTAAGGGTACCTCATAAATGACATCAACATCCTTAGCAGTAATAACTGCCTCTTCAGGCACATTAGTAAAAAGTGAGATTTTAGCTTTTAGTTCTGGGGGAAGGAATCTATCTGTGCGGCAAAGCAAAATATCAGGCTGAATTCCGATTTCCCTTAATTCTCTAACACTGTGTTGAGTAGGTTTAGTTTTCAACTCACCCGCTGCTTTGATATAGGGAACCAAAGTGAGATGGATAAAAATTACATTCTCTTTTCCATATTTGAGCCTCATCTGACGAATTGCTTCCAAAAAAGGAAGACTTTCAATGTCTCCCACTGTTCCTCCAATCTCAGCAATAACGATGTCCATATCATTTGCCACCTTTAAAACAGCCTGTTTGATTTCATCTGTGACATGGGGAATCACCTGCACTGTTTTACCCAGATAATCTCCCTTTCTTTCTTTAGTAATAATCGACTCATATATTTTACCTGCTGTCCAATTGTGATCTCGAGTAGTTTTGGTACTAGTGAATCGTTCATAGTGACCCAAATCTAAATCTGTCTCGGCCCCATCATCAGTAACATATACTTCTCCATGCTGAAAAGGACTCATTGTCCCTGGATCAACATTTAAATAAGGATCAAATTTTTGGATGGTGACTTTAAAGCCACGAGATTCTAATAGGCGACCAATGGAAGCGGCGGCGATTCCTTTGCCTAACGCAGATAATACTCCTCCAGTAACAAAAATAAATTTAGCCATTTTCTTTCTTTTTTAAAATTTCTATTACTCTATCAAGATCCTCCTCGGTATCAACGCTAAAAGTTGAATATTTAGAACACACGATTTTTATCCTTACACCATATTCTAAAGCTCTTAATTGTTCTAATTTTTCAGTCTTTTCTAAGGATGAAGGAGAGTATTGGACAAAATTTAACAGGAAATTTCTTTGGAAACCATAAATCCCAATATGTTTATAAAAATAATCTTGAGCTTGATAAGGAATTGGTGAGCGTGAAAAGTATAGAGCAAAATTATTATT
Organism: Candidatus Aminicenantia bacterium; assembly: GCA_046760445.1. Taxonomy (GTDB): domain Bacteria; phylum Acidobacteriota; class Aminicenantia; order JdFR-78; family JdFR-78; genus JBHIEE01. The sequence goes on along the minus strand of JBHIEE010000031.1, from coordinate 16,992 downwards.
ATCAATTACCACTTTAACTACATTGGAATTATTAATCAGATTTAAATCAGTCTCTTTTTCCACTAAAGTAGCAATCTGAATTTTCTCATCTTGTAGGACTGAAACTAAATCATCTAACATTGAAGGTTCAAGCAAAGGTTCATCTCCTTGAATATTTAAAATAATATCAGATTTAATATGGGTAGCCACTTCAGCCACCCTCTCTGTCCCAGTCCGGTGAAGAGAAGAAGTTAAAAATACTTTTCCTCCAAATTTTTTAATTTCTTTCTCGATTCTAACATCATCCGTGGCAACTATTACTTCTGCTAAAAATTTAGCTCTCAAAGCCTTCTCATAGACCATCTGAACCATAGGCTGTCCAAGAATATTAGCTAAAGGTTTGCCAGGGAAACGGGTAGAATGATAGCGAGCTGGAATAATACCCACTGCTTTTCTCATTAATCCTTTTTAAAAGGTATTTTTTTTGCCAAAGATTTCTCCGAACTTTTCTCTTCCATTTCACAAGTAGCTTGGAAAAACGCTCCTTCTTCTACCACCAATTTGGGAGTAGAGATATTCCCATAAACCCTGCCTTTTGAGTAAATTTCAACTTTTTCCTTGGCTTTAATTGAACCTCTCACCTGACCATTAATAATAATATTTCCAACTTCCATATCAGCTTCTACTCTTGCCTTTTCTCCCACAATTAAAGTGGATTCAGAGATTACTTTACCTTTTAACACTCCATCAATTCGAAAAGTACCTTTAAATTTAAGCTCTCCGTTAAACTCTGTCCCTTGATCAATAAAACCAATAATATCATTATTCTTTTCTTTCTTATTCATGGTTAATATCCTTTTCCTTTTATTAGATGACAAATTCTACCTAACTCCTCTTCAGAGTGATAGAATATTTTTATATAGCCACCTCGGGTCGTTTGTCTTACCGAGACTTTTGTTCCCAATATTTTAATGAGCTCTTCTTCAAGAGCGACGACATTCGGATCAGAAAGAGGTATTTCTCTCTCCTTTTTTGACTTTGGTTTTTGAACTAATTTTTCCACTTCTCTGACTGAGAGATTGCGCTTAATGACCTGATGGCAAAGAAATTTCTGCAGATTTGGATCTTCTACACCAAGAAGAGAGCGAGCATGGCCCATAGAAATTTTATTTTCGGAAAGAGCCTGTTGGACTTCTTTTGGTAATTTTAATAATCTTAAATAGTTAGTAATGGAAGTTCTATCTTTCCCTACTCTTTCCGCTACTTCTTGATGTGTCAACTTCAATTCTTCAATTAATTGGTTGTAGGCGGCAGCAATTTCCAGGGGATTCAAATCTTCTCTTTGAAGATTTTCAATAAGGGATAACTCCAGCTGTTTTTCTGGAGGAATCTTCCTAATAATCGCTGGAATCTTTGTTAAACCAATTTTCTGGGCAGCCCTCCATCTCCTTTCTCCAGTAACTATTTGATAAGAATCTTTTTCCGGAGTGACAAGAATAGGCTGTAATACACCTGCTTCTTTTATTGATTCAGATAATTCCTCAATTGTTCGATCGTTAAATTTTATTCTTGGCTGAATTGGATTAGGCTTGATTTGATCAATGTCAATCTCAGCATATCGTTCTTCCTTTAAGATTGATAAATCCTCAGAAAGAAAAGCTTTAATTCCTTTCCCTAATGCTTTTCTTTTCATTTCAATAAAAGCTCCTTTGCTAAATTTAAATAGGCTTGGGCTCCTTTTGATTTTATATCATAGAGAATAATTGGCTTTCCAAAACTGGGTGCCTCTGCAATTTTTATATTTCTGGGAATAATCGACTGGAATACCTTATCTTTAAAAACCGTTTTGATTTCATCTATTACCTGGTGGGATAAGTTAGTTCGCTCATCATGCATAGTCAATAAAATGCCCTCAATCTCCAAAGCAGGATTGAGATACTTTCTTATTTCTTCTAAAATATCAAGCAAATCCGTTACTCCTTCTAAAGAATAATATTCACATTGGATGGGGATTAAAACCGAATGAGAAGCCGTTAAAGCATTAATTGTCAAAAAACCAAGGGATGGCGGGCAATCTATAAATATATAATTAAAGTCATTTTCAATAGAAGATAAAATTAGAGATAGCCTCTTTTCTCGATCCTTAAAAGAGTAAAGTTCTACTTCTGCTCCCGCTAACTCGGGAGAAGAAGGACAAAGATAAAGATAGTCTAATTCAGTAGAAACAATTAATTCCGGTATTATTTGACCATTCATTAAAGCATGATAAATTCCTTTGGAATTAAATTTATTTTTCCCAAACCCACTAGTGGCATTTCCCTGGGGGTCGATATCAACAACCAGAATTTTCTTCTCCGCCAGAGCTAAACATGAAGCCAAATTCACAGCAGTAGTCGTTTTCCCCACTCCTCCTTTCTGGTTAGCAATTGTAATTATCCTTCCCATTTTATCTCTAATAACTTTAATTTTATTTATATCTTACCTCTTCCTTTTTCCTTGTAATCGCCTTCAAAATGTTTCACGTGAAACATTCCTCTCAATCAGGGAATTATCCCTCCAAGTCAAAACCAACAGGAAAATTGCTTCTTTCTCTGGGATATCAAATATTTTCCAACGATATTTTCTCAACTTCTTTATCTTTCTCAATCGAGTTAACTCCTCTTGTCCAGTAAAAAGAACAAATCCTTTTTTGATTAAATTGTATTTCTGAGTGACTAATTTCTCCTTGTATTTTATCCCTCTGGACATTAAGAAGTCAAATTGTTCCTTTTTTTTACCTAAAGCTTCTACTGCCTCCGAAAAATTTTTATTCATTACTGTCAATTCCTTTAAACCCAGTCTATTAATTAATTCTGTTAAAAAAAGGGTTTTTTTTTCTTTGGTTCAACTAAAGCTACCCTGAGAAAGGGATAATAAATTTTTATAGCTACACCAGGAAATCCAGCTCCTGAGCCAATATCAATCAACGACTCAAAGGGCATTATTTTCTTTGCTGCCCAGACGCTTTGAAAGAATAACTGGTTAAATGTCCAATCAAAATTTCTTCTCGAAATAAGATTTGTTTTCTCATTCTCTTTTTTTAAAAAATTATAAAATTTTCTGAGAAGATGGAGTGTTAAATCATTAATTCCCAAAGAATATTCTTCCAACTTATTTCTTAATTCATCTTCCATGAAATATTCTCTCTCTTTCCCTTAATCTTAAATAGATACTAATATTGGTCAGGGCAGCAGGAGTAATTCCTGAAATTCTCTTAGCCTCTCCAATTGTTTGCGGTCTGTATTTTTTTAACTTTTCAATAATTTCTTTAGACAATCCGGGGATTTTCTGGTATTCGATGTCCAGGGGGATTTTCCTCTTTTCCTGTTTTAACATTTTAGTCACTTCTTTTTGCTGCTTTTTTATATATCCTTCATATTTTATTTCAGCTTCGATATACCTTTTCTCTTCCTCAGTTAGAACTTCTACCTCTTTACTTTTAAGGTATTCTATCATATTTTCCCAGTTATTTTTAGGTTTTTTTAAAAAATTTTTCAAAGAAATAAGCCCGTCTTCCTCTGTCTTTATTTTTTCTTTTTCCAAAAAAAATATTATTTTTTTACATTTTTCCTGTTTTTTTAAGTATTGTTCATAGCATTCCTCGCTGATTAAACCAAATCTATAACCATATTTCATCAATCTCTGATCAGCATTATCTATTCTAAGCATAAGCCTATATTCTGCTCGGGAAGTAAAAAGACGATAAGGCTCTTCCACTCCTTTACTCACCAAGTCGTCAATTAATACTCCGATGTAAGCTTCATCTCGTCTGAGAATGAAGGGTTTTTTATTTTTTATTTTCAACACAGCATTAATACCTGCCATTATTCCTTGAGCTGCGGCCTCTTCATAGCCTGAAGTTCCATTTATCTGTCCAGTTAAATAGAGATTTTTAATTAATTTTGTTTCTAAAGTGGGATAAATCTGAGTGGGGTTGACTGCATCATATTCGATTCCATAAGCTGGTCTTAAAATCTTAGCTTCTTCTAATCCAGGAATACTTTTTAATATTGCTTTTTGGGCTTCTAAAGGAAGGCTTGAAGACAAGCCATTAACATAAACCTCGGTTGTGTTAAGCCCTTCTGGCTCTAAAAAAAACTGGTGTCGAGGCTTATGGGGGAATTTAACTACTTTATCTTCTATAGAAGGACAGTAACGAGGACCGATACCAGTTATTTTCCCACTGTATAAAGGAGATTTATCTAAATTATTCCTTATTACTTGATGCACTTTTTCATTAGTATAACCAATATAACATAAAATCTTATTATGAAGAGGTCTTTTAGTCCGAAAAGAAAAAGGGACTGGGTTTTCATCTCCTGATTGAGGAATAAACTTGGACCAGTCAATTGTATTGTGATCGAGTCTCATAGGAGTTCCAGTTTTTAATCGAAAAATTTTCAGCCCGATTCTCCTTAAAGCGGAAGCTAATTCAATTGAGGGAAGCTCATTGGCTCTCCCAGCCGGATAATTGTTTAAGCCAATATGGATTAAACCATTTAAAAAAGTGCCTGGGGCAAGAATCACTGCTTGGCCTTTTATCTTACTTCCATCTAATAACTCGACCCCGATTACTTTATCTCCTTTAAGGACGAGGTCAGTGATGATTCCCTGAAATATAGTTAGATTTTCTATTTTTTCTAACCTGCTTTTCATAGTTAATCTGTATTTAGCCTTATCTGTTTGAGCTCGAGGCGCTTGAACTGCTGAGCCACGACTTTTATTTAATAATCTAAACTGAATTCCCGTTTCGTCTGCCAGGAGTCCCATTATTCCTCCCAAAGCGTCAATTTCTCGGACAAGATGTCCCTTAGCTAAACCGCCTATAGCTGGATTGCAGGACATTTGAGCAATTGTTTCTAAATGAATAGTAATCAGTCCAGTTTTTAAACCTATCTGGGAGGAGGCAAAAGCAGCCTCGCAGCCTGCATGGCCAGCTCCAACAACGATGACTTCATATTCTTCAACAAAACTCATTTTATTCTTTTCTCATTTCCCGATGCAAAAATTATTAAAAATCTCATCTAAAATTTCATCAATTTTAATTTCTCCAGTTAATTGTCCAATATAATCAGCAGCTTTTCTTGTTTCTTCTAAAAAGAATTCCTCGGAATAACCTTTCTTTAGAAGATCTTTTGCTTCTTTTAAATGCTCAACCATTTTATCTAACATGATTTTCTGTCTTAAGTTGGTAATTATTTCATCTCTTTCCTTCTCTTGAGGTATAAAAGTTTGAAAAATCAGTTCTTTTAACTTGTCTAAATTTATTTCTTCTTTGGCTGAAATTTCTAACCAAGGATGATTATTAATACATTTTAATATTCTCTTCTTATCTATTTTACTTGGTAAATCCATTTTATTAAAAACATAAATTATTTTTTTGTTTCTCAACTGATTGATTAATTCAAAGTCTTCTTTGGTTTCTTTTTCCGAAAGATCGAACATTAAAAGTATTCCTTCTGCTTCTTCAATTAATTTTCGACCTCTTTTTATACCTTCTACCTCGACAGGGTGAATAGAGTCTCCAATACCAGCTGTATCGATAAAAAGAAAGCTCATATCCCTGATCTTTACTTTCTCTTGCAGGAAATCTCGAGTAGTCCCTGGATAAGGAGTGACAATTGCTCTTTCTTGTTGAAGGAGAACATTAAAAAGAGAGGATTTGCCGACATTAGGTTTGCCAGTAATAACCACTGTTGTTCCTTCTTTCAACATTCTTCCATAATTATAACTATCAATCACTGGTTGCAATAATTTTAATATTTCATCTATCTGGTTTTCAGTCAAGGATTGATCGACCCCCAGATTTTCCTCTGGAAATTCAATGGCTGCTTCTACTCGAGAGATTAGATTTATTATTTTTTCTCTTATTTTATATATCTTCTTGGAGAGTCTCCCTTCTAATTGAGAAAAAGAGAGTTTAGCCTGTTTCAAAGTGGAAGCACTAATTAAATCATTAACTGCTTCGGCCTGGATAAGGTCTATTCTTCCATTTAAATAGGCCCTTAGAGTAAACTCACCAGGCCGAGCTAACCTTGCTCCTCCTTTTATTCCTAATTTAAGTATTTCTTCTAAAATCACTGGACTCCCATGACAACTTATTTCTATCACATCTTCCTTAGTATAAGAATGGGGTTTGGGAAAATAGGTAACTATCGCTTCTTCAAAGGGCTCTTTTTTATCCCAATCAAGTATTTCTCCCAAAATAGGTTGTCGAGAAGGGATTTTTTTATATTTTTTGTTTTTTGGCTCGAACATCTTCCAAACAATAGAATATGCTGATGGTCCGCTAAGTCTAATAATCCCCAGTCCTCCAGGACCAGGAGGAGTAGAAAGAGCGATAATTGTGTCTTCTTCCATATTTTGACCTGCTAATCAAAAAAATTATTTACTAATTTTTTTACATTAAAGAAAAAGAATTTTGGAGTTAGAAAAACAATTAATGGTCATTAGTGATTGAGTAAATAATCACTTTTTTAAGAAAACCCTGACCTTGGCTTTCACTACTTACTCCGGGAATCTGATTTATTCTCAAATGGACAATTCTTCTTTCATAAGGATTCATCAGGCCTAAGATTTCTTTTCGACCAGTATGAGATACTATTTCTGCTGCTTTTTCAGCCAGTTGAATTATTTTTCTTTCTCTTCTTTTTCGATAGTTATCACAATCTACCTGAATTTTCTTGGACTGAGAAGAAAAAATTTTATTAAGTAAGTGTTGAAAAGAATTAAGCAGGGAAGCTTCTTTACGAAGGAGAAAATGCTTGTCTTGACCGTTAAAAATTAGGTTGATTATGTCTTCTTTCTCATGAACATAACAGTCCAGTTTAAGAGGAAAAACACTCAGGAGCTTATTCAAAAATTCAGTTATTTCAGGACATTTCTGATTGCTTTTAACCCAAGCTTGAATGACTATTTCTCTGCTCTTAATTCCCAAGAGCCTTGTTTTCTCAGCAATAACTTTATATTCAATGTTTGCCCGTTTTTGTTTAAAGTATCTTTCTGCTGATTTGATTACTTCTTCTAAATTTTTCCCTTTAAATTCTACTCCTTGAACCATTTCTTGTTGAAAATTACCTCTTTTTCTTTTTTCTTCCATCTTTCTTTCTCTTTTCCTTTTTTATCATTTTATTGATTATATATTGCTGGCCAATTTGAAGAACATTACTTGTTAACCAATAAAGAACCAGCCCACTCTGGAAGTTCATAAAAAATAAGGTCATTACCACCGGCATAATCATCATCATTCTTGCCTGAGTTGGATCAGCAGTGGTTGGCGTCATTTTTTGACTTATATACTGGGAAATACCCATTAAGATAGGAGTAACATAATACGGATCCTTAACCGACAAATCTTTGATCCAAAGAATAAAGGGACTGTGTCTTATCTCAATTGACACCATTAAGAGACGAAAAAATCCCCAAAAAACTGGGATCTGGATGAGCATAGGAAGACATCCCCCTGCAGGATTTATCCCATGTTCTTTGTACAGTTTCATCATCTCTTCATTCAACTTTCTGCGTTGAGCAATATCTGTTTTGACTTTTTTATATCTAGCTCGCAGGGCTTTAATTTTTGGTTGAAGTTCTTGCATTTTTGCCATAGAGCGAGAACCACTAAAAGTTAAAGGGAAAAACAGAATTTTAATAATTAGAGTTAAAATTATTATTGAAAAACCATAGTTAGGAATAGATTTATGAATAAATTGTAGAGCTCTAAGTAAAATTTCAGCTATCCAGCCAAAGAATCCAAACTTTATCAGGTTTTTAGTTTGATAACCGAGTCTAATTAATAAGTTATATTCTTTGGGCCCAAGAAACATTTTTTCTGGATGAGTAACTGATAAAAAATAGTATGGAATATTTTCCTTTACATCTTTTAAATATTTTACTCGAGATTGATTAGGGTCTAAAAGAAATAAAGCCGCAAAGTAATTGTCTTCATAAGCTGCCCATTGAGGGTAAAGATAAAAAGCCTCTGGTAATTTGAACTTTTCTTCCTTGATACGATAAACTTTATTACCTACTAAAACAGCAATTCCTTTTCCTCCCCCAAACTTTTGCTTTCTCTCTTTTTCTGAAAGAGTTCTTATGCTCGGTCCCCAGAGTATTTCTGGCTCTACCTGGCGACCATTCAGCCAGACATTAATTTGGGAAGAGACTAAATAACTGCCGCCCTCAAAATTAAATATTTTTTCTATTTTTACATCCCTCCCTTTAGAATAAATGAACTTGATGCTGCCTTTTTCTCCGTCTCGCAAGCTAATTTTTCGAGAAGGAGAGTGATATAATGCATTATTAATCTCTTGGTTATACTGGTCTGATTCAGTTAAAATATAAAAAGGATATTTATTAATTTGGTGAGCTTCCTCAGAAACAAGCTCTAAATCACCTCCATTGTCATCCTTGTGCTTTTTTAACTTCCAACTGTATAAGAGGCCTCCTCTATTTGTCCAAATAGCTCTATAAAGCGAAGTTTCAACAATGATTTTATTTTCTTCTAAACCAATTATCTGCTCTCCAACTATTTGCTCTCCAATAGAAGGTTCCACTACGGGTTTTTCTATTTTTTCTACCCTGGGAGGAGGTTTTATCTCTTCTGTTTTTTTCTCAACTTTCCCCTTCTTTTCAATGATTTCTGACGGGGGCGGTTGCTTTTTTACGAAAAAGACCTGGTATAATACCAAAACTAAAAATGAAAGAATAATCGCTAATAAAATTCTTTTTTCCATTTTCTCCTCTTAAGGAACGTAATCTATGCCTCCGGGATGGAGAGGGTGACATTTCAAAAGTCTTTTACTCCCAAGAAATATACCCTTAATTAACCCATATTTTGCGATCGCCTGATAAGTATACTCAGAACAAGAAGGGCAAAACCGACAGCGTTGACCAAGTAAAGGGGAGATTATTTTTTGATAAAATCTTATTAGGCGTAGGAAGAATTTTCTCATTCTATTTTTGTTTTTTGGCAGGCAGTGGTTATTGCCTTTTTATATTCCCCCAATAATTCTTTCCAATCAATCTCTAAAATTTCTTTTTTGGCTAAGAAAAGAACATCTAAGGGTACAGTAAAAAGGTCTTTATTTCTGCGGAATAATTCCCTAAACCATCTTTTTATTTTGTTTCTTTTCACTGACTTACCAATACTTTTACTCACTCCTATCGCCACCCGGGAATAATCCAACTTGTTTGGTATAAAAATAAGTGTGAAGTATCTACTATTTATCCTTTTTCCTTTTTTATATAAATTATTAAAATCTTTTTTCCTCTTTATTCTTTCTCTCGCGGTAAATTTTTCGTGCATTAAACAGCAATTCTTTTTCTTCCTTTATTTCGTCTATTTCTTATAATTTTTTGGCCACCCTTGGTTCTCATTCTCACTAAAAAACCGTGAGTCTTTTTTCTCTTTCTTCTATTAGGTTGATATGTTCTCTTCACTCTTTTCTCCTGTCATCTTTAGCCTGAGCAGACAATTTATCTTAAAAGTAAGAGATAATGTTAATAAACCTTTAATCTCCTGTCAAGTTTAGATTTGACATAATGGTTAAAAAATGTTATCTAAATTTTAATAAAACATTTAGAAGGAGGAAAGATGGCTTACAAAATAATTGTCGCTGATGACAGTAATACTACCAAGAAAGTGGCTGAGTTAGCTTTTGCAGAGAAAGAGTTTGAAGTTTTTTCTGTCTCGGATGGAGATGAAGCTATAAATTTAATTGGCCAAGTTAAACCAGAAATTGTCCTTCTTGACGTCAAGCTTCCAAACAAAAATGGATATGAGGTATGTCAATACATAAATAATAACTTTAGTGAAATATCTGTTATTTTTCTAAAAGGGGCTTTCGAAACTATTGACCGAGAAATTGTGAAAGATTTAATCTACGAAGATATTATTCAGAAGCCTTTTGACTCAGCTCAATTAGTGAATAAAGTGAAAGAAACATTAGAAAAGAAAATGTCACCAGAAATAGCTGCAGAAGAAGTTCCAGAAAAAGAAGCTGCTCCAGAAGAAGAGGCTCTTAAAGAGAAAGAAGAAGAGATGGTCAATCCTTTCTTAGACACAAAAGAAGAAGAGGAAATTGCTAAAGAGAAAAAGGAAGATATTGGATTACCTGAAGATATAAAAGAAATTAAAAAAGAAACAGTGGAGCCGAGTGTTTCTGAAGAAATGATTAATCAGATCACTGAAAAAATAGTAAAACAATTGTCACCAGAAGTTGTTAAGAAGATTGCCCAGAAAATAGTGCCTCAAATTGCTGAAAAGTTAATCAAAAAAGAAATCGAAAAAATAAAAAAAGAAGTGAAATCAATTTCTTCTTGAATTCTTTATTCTCTTCAGGTCTCTTAATTATGAATAAAGCAATTGTCGTAGAGAAAGTTTATCCTTTAGAACAAGTGGAAAATAAATGGTTAAAGTTCTGGGAAGAGAATAATCTATTTGTAGCTGATGTTAACTCGTCAAAACCAACTTTTTCTATGGTTTTGCCCCCACCAAATGTAACAGGCGCCCTTCATATGGGTCATGCTTTATGCTTCACCCTTCCTGATATCATCGCCCGATGGAAAAGAATGCAGGGGTTTAATGTTATGTGGCTGCCGGGCACTGATCATGCCAGCATCGCGGTTCATAATGTTATCGAGAAAGAACTGAGCAAACAGGGCTTAACCAGACAAGAATTAGGAAGAGAAGAGTTTCTCAAACGTGCCTGGGAATGGAAAGCTAAATATGGAAGGATTATTATCACTCAGTTAAAAAAATTAGGGGCCTCCTTAGACTGGTCAAGAGAAAAGTTTACCTTAGACGAGGGCTTTTCTCGCGCAGTAAGAAAAGTATTTGTTGATTTATATAAAAATGATCTTATTTATCGAGGATATTATTTAGTCAACCGTTGCCCCCGCTGTGAGACAGTTCTTTCTGACATAGAGGTTATTCATAAAGAGACTAAATCTCACCTGTACTATATAAAATATCCTGTGTTGAATTCTAAAGAATTTATTGTTGTCGCTACTACCCGTCCGGAAACAATGTTGGGAGATACTGCGGTAGCTGTTCATCCAGAAGATCCAAGATATTTTAAATTCAAGGGTAAAAAAGTAATCCTTCCCATCGTGGAACGGATTCTTCCTATCGTGGAGGATAATTCTGTAGAGAAAGAATTCGGCACAGGAGCGGTTAAAGTAACTCCTGCCCATGATCCAGTGGATTTTGAAATTGGACAAAGACATAATCTTGAGCAAGTAATAGTGATAGATGGTTTTGGAAAAATGACTGAAGCTGCTGGAAAAGAGTTCAAAGGTCTCAATAGATATCAATGTCGACAAAAAATTGTTCATAAACTAAAGGAAATGGATCTAATCCAAAAAATTGAAGATTATACTCATGCTCTCGGCCATTGCTATCGATGTGATACAGTAATCGAACCATATCTTTCCTGGCAGTGGTTTGTAAAAATTGAATCTTTAGCCCGACAAGCAATTAAGGTCGTGCAAAAAGGACAAATTAAATTTATTCCCCCTAACTGGACAAAGACTTATTTTGAATGGATGAATAATATCCATGATTGGTGCATTTCCCGTCAACTCTGGTGGGGGCACAGAATTCCTGCCTGGTACTGTCAAGATTGTGGGGAAATTATTGTTGAAATGGAAACACCTCAAAGATGCCCAAAATGCAATAACTCCCATCTTGTTCAGGATGAAGATGTGCTTGATACTTGGTTTAGTTCTGCCCTCTGGCCTTTTGCCACTCTTGGCTGGCCAGAAAATACTCCAGATTTAAAAAAATTTTATCCAACTGACTTATTAGTTACAGGTTTTGATATTATCTTTTTCTGGGTAGCTCGCATGATTATGATGGGATTAAAATTCGCCCAAAATATTCCTTTCAGAGAGGTGTTTATTAATGGGTTGGTAAGGGATGTAAAAAGGCAAAAAATGAGCAAGTCGAAAGGGAATATTATTAATCCCTTAGAAATGATTAAAAAATATGGAACAGATGCCCTCCGCTTTACTTTAGCTGCCTTGGCTGTTCCTGGAATGGACATTTCTCTTTCAGAGGAACGGATGGCTGGTTATCGAGCCTTTGCCAATAAAATATGGAATGCCTCGAGATTTGTGCTGATGAACTATCATCAGGAAAAATTAGGGATAGAAAAAGAAAAATTAACTTTACCCGACAGATGGATCAGGAGTAGATTTACTCAAACCGCAGAAGAAATCAATCAAGCCTTAAAAGAGTATAAATTCTATGAAGCGGCGGAAAAAATTTATCATTTCGTCTGGCATGAATTTTGTGACTGGTATATTGAATTAGTTAAACCTGATTTAAAAAGAGGAAGTCGAACAAGCCTAACTGTTTTAATCCAAACCTTAGATGGAATTTTAAGGCTCCTCCATCCTTTTATGCCGTTCATTAGTGAAGAGATATGGCAAAAATTACCCCATCAAGAAATCTCTTTAGCTGTCGCACCTTTCCCTGAATTCAATCCTTCCTTGGTCGATGAGCAACCTGAGAAAGAAATGAAGATAATTAAGGAGACAATAACTGAGATTAGGACGATTAGGGCTGAAAACAAGATAGGGCCCAGAGTCAAGATTAAAGTCTGGTTAATAGTGAAAAGGAAAGAAGATGAAAGTCTAATTCATAATAATTTAATTTATTTTAAAACGTTAGCTGGAGCAGAGGAAGTTAAAGTGGTTAAAAAATTCCCTGCTCAGGAAAAAATTTTAAAAGGAATAGCTAATAACTGGGAAATAGGTATCCCCTTAGAGGGAATAATAGATTTGGAAAAAGAAAAGCAACGACTACAAAGAGAATTAGATAAAATTGTCCAAGAGATGGATAAATTGCAGGACCGATTGAATAATTCAAGTTTTATTGAAAAAGCACCCACCAAAGTGGTTAAACAGACACAAGAGAGAGTTAGGGGATTACAGGAAAAGAAAATTAAATTGGAGCAGAATTTAAAAAGAATTTTATCGTCTTGAAAAAATTAGGAGAAAAGATATTTTATTTCCGAGCTTGCTCTTCCACTAATGATTTAGCCAAAGAAAAGGCTGAGAAAGGAGAGGAAGAAGGAGTAGTTTTTTGGGCAGAAGAACAATTAAAAGGAAGAGGGAGAGAAGGAAGAACTTGGTACTCAGCCAAAAGTAAAGGCCTATATTTCTCAATTATTCTCCGACCGGAGAGTGAATCTGTTTTACTTTTACCCTTGCTTGCAGGAATTTGTTGTGCTGAAGCAATTAATGAACTTTTCCAGTTAAAAGTAGAGCTAAAGTGGCCAAATGACATTTTATGTCAAAACAAAAAATTAGGAGGAATACTTGCTGAGGCAAGTTTTAAGGGTGAAAAACTAAATTATCTTGTGTTAGGGATAGGTTTAAATACTAACTATCTGCTAAATGATTTCCCCGAGGAGTTTAGAGCCTTTGTTACTTCCTTAAAAATTATTTCTGGAAAGGAATTTGATAATCGAGAATTATTAAAAGCTATTTTAAATAGGTTAAATTACTGGTATAATTTGTTTTCTCAGAGAAAAAAGAAAAAATTATTCTCTGCCTTCAATAAATATTCTTTTTTTAAAAAGGAGCAAAGAATTAAGATTAAAACCAAAGAAACAACTATTGAGGGTAATTACAAAGGAATTGACCAAACAGGAGCCCTCGTTCTCTCCATTGGCAGGAAAGAAATAAAAGTTTATTCAGGAGAGGTAACTTAGTATGCTTTTAGCGATAGACATTGGAAATACTAATATTACCTTAGGAATTTTCAAAGAAGAAAGGTTAATTACAGATTGGCGAATTTTTACTGAAAAAGAAAAGACCACTGATGAGTATGGAATATCAATTTTAAATCTTTTTAATTTTTCAAAATTAAATCCAGCTAAAATAAAGGCAATTATAATCTCCAGTGTAGTTCCACCATTAACTCCTGTTTTTTCTGAAATGAGTAGGAAATACTTTAAAGTAAAACCATTGATAGTCGAACCAGGAATAAAAACAGGAATTTCAATTCAATATGATTCCCCTCATGAAGTTGGAGCTGATCGGATAGTCAATGGAGTAGCGGCTTTTAATAAATACAGAGGGCCTTGTATTGTTGTTGATTTTGGAACAGCAACCACTTTTGATGCCATTTCAGATAAAGGGGAATATTTAGGAGGCGCGATTGCTCCTGGCATCCATATCTCAGCTGAAGCTTTATTTCAAAAAACAGCTAAATTGCCTCGCGTCGAAATCAAGAAACCCAAAAGAGTTATAGGGCGAACTACAGTTTCCAGTCTTCAATCTGGACTTTATTTTGGTTATATTGGATTAATAAAGAATATAATTTTAGAGATGAAAAAAGAATTAGGCCCTAAGACAAAAGTTATTTCTACCGGAGGATTTTCAGCTGAAATGACCAAAGAAATAAAATTAATTCACTGTCATGATCCTTATCTTACTTTAGAAGGATTACGAATAATTTATGAACGAAACAAATAATGATAGCTATTACTTCCAGGCGATCGCCCAACGATTTCTCTATTGGTCAGGACATTCTCTTCTTCTCTCTCCAAAAGATATTGATTTAATTGACAGCTGGAAAAAAAAGAATATTCCCCTCCAAGTAGTTCTCGAGGGAATAAATCGAGCTTTTGAAAAATACCGAGCTAAATCAGGGAGAAAAGAAAAAATAAAAACATTATATTTCTGCGAGAAAGAAGTTCTCCAGACGTACCAGCAATATCGAGATCGAAAGGTTGGTCAAACTCGCAGCACAACAGACTCAACAGACGAAAGAAAAATCAAAGCTTTAAAAGAAATTTCTCAATTTATCGCCAATATTCCAGGGGAAGTAGCCTATTTAAAACAATACTATCAAAAAGCAATAGTTTTAATAAAGGGAGGAGAAGAGGAAGAACTCGAAAAATTAGATTCCCGGATAGAATCTGTTTTACTCAAGAATTGCCCTTTAAATGAAATAAAAAACACGGAACAGCAAATCTCCCAACAATGGGGGGAATTAACCAAAAAACAAAAAATTAAATTAGCTCAAAAAAAAATAATAAAAAATATTCGAAAAAAATACAAAATTCCCTATCTTTCTCTATTTTATTATTGAAGCTTCAAATTTGGTAAGACCTTATTGCCTGAAATATTAAATTAGCTTTCTATAGAACTCAACAATTACAGCATAATCAAGCTGACCATCAGTTGTATTTTTAGCTGCCTGATAAATCTTTTTGGTCAAAGAGCCGAGCAAGATAGGAAGTCCAAGTTCTTTTGATGTCTCCATCATATAGCACAAGTCTTTGAACATTAAATTTAGAGAGAATTGAGGGGAATAATCCTTTACCGCCATTTTCGGCCCCTTGATTTCTATTAACGGACTTTTAAAAGCCCCAGAAGAAAGAATTTCTAAAAGAGAAGAAACATCCAGGCCAACTTTCTCAGCAGTGATTATTCCTTCAGCAAGTACTCCAGCAAAAGTAGCCCCAATTAGATTATTGATAAGTTTAGCATATGAGCCACAGCCATTAGGTCCCATATAGACAACCTTCTTCCCCATTGCCTTTAATACATCTAAATTGTTCTCATAAACTTCTTTTTCTCCTCCAACCATAATGGCTAATGTTCCTTCCTGCGCTGCCCAAGTGCTTCCTGACACTGGAGCGTCAAGAAAGAAACATCCTTTTTCTTTTAATTTCTGAGATATTTTGATAGAAGCTCGAGGAGAAATGGTGCTCATATCAATGAAAACTGTTCCTGGTTTAACATTGTTTATTGCTCCTTTTTCGCCAAGAATTACTTCCTCAACTGCTTTATGATCTGTTACCATAGTTATTACCACTTCACAATCTTGAGCAACTTCTTGGGGGGTAGAATAGCCTTCTATTCCTTCTTTCCTAAATTCTTCGACTTTTTTTAGAGTTCGATTATAAACTGCCAAAGAAAATCCTTTCTTGATAAGATTCCTGGCCATTGGTTTTCCCATGAGTCCTAATCCAATAAACCCAATCTTTTTCATTTTTGCTCTCCTTATGTGGGGCTATGATGATAATTATTTTACTTGGTTCCTATCCAGATTGTGTGGGTAATTTATTTCTAAGGCAATAATTAAATCCCGATTTCTCATAGTTTTATAAAAATCCAAAGTCCAAAATCCAAATGCCAAATGAATGTCAAATGACAAATGTCAAAAATCTTATTTCTCTAAATTTTTTGTCATTTGGATTTAGGATTTCATTTGTTATTTGAGCTTTGTCATTTGAACTTTTCATTCTTCTATTATATTATCCTCTTATCCACACAAATTGGAGAAGAGCCTTTTACTTTAATTGTTTTTGCATAAGAAAAACAATATTGCCGAAAAAATCTCTTCCACTGTTTTCCACTCTTCTAAAGCCAAATGTTTGATAGAGCGTTATTGCTCTTTTAAGAAAAGGAGTGGTTTCTAAAGTGATTTCTTTAAACCCCTTTTCTTTTGCTAAATTTTCAAAAAATTGTAACATCGTTCGTGCCACTCCCTGACCTTGATATTTTGGGTCTACTGCCATGCTACGAATGTAGAAAAAATTTCCATCATCCCGGTATGAACCAGTACCAATAATTCTTCCCTCTTTTTCGACAACAAATAAAAGTTTCTTTTTTACTCTTTCTTTTATTTTTTTCAAGTCCAAAATAGTATAATCGAAGGCTCCTAAAGTATAGTATCTTCGGTAAGGAAGAAAAGCTTTATACATTAAGCACGAGACCTCAGCTGCTTCTTTTACCCTTCCAGGCCTGATTAACATCTAAATCACTCCTACCATATAAAAGCCTTTCCAGCGTTGAAAACCCAACTGTGACACGGGTTTTCTCCCGAGTACTCGGGATTGGCTTCACCTCCACATAAGTTAAAACTCCAAATTCCAAGCACCAAATATCAAATAAATTTCAATGACCAAATGACCAAAACAATTATTATACTTATCAAAAAATCCAAAGTCCAAA
>JBHIEE010000030.1:0-25384 GCA_046760445.1 Candidatus Aminicenantia bacterium | reverse complement strand
ATAATTATAGAAAATCTGCATTTTTAAATCTGAGCCCATTGATGTCCCTTATTGAAGGATAGGATTCAATTTCGTATAGATTTTAAGTGATTCAATTCGAGATCTTTACAAAAAGAAATGCAATGAGTATAATTATAAAAAATTGAAGGAGGTTAATATGATTTCTTTCTCAAAAAAAACCTTAATTTTACTAATGACGATTGTCTTCATTGCAACAGGAGTCATTTTCGCAGGTAAAGTAATTCAGACTCAGGAAAGTGATACCTGGGATGGCCTGGAGATTGATTTAATAAGTTTAAAAATTAAGAACAATGTGCTTACCCTGAAGTTCAAAATAAGAAATAATAGCTCAGAAGCTCTGGAACCAGGCATTTCTTATCAAGCTTGCTATATCATGGATGAAACTAATCAGAAAAAGTACTATCCTCTTAAGGATTCTGATGGTAATTATATTGCTGGCCCAGTAAAATATGGGTGGGATGGAGGATATTTCCAGTTCAAAATTAAACCAGGAAAATCAATTGGAATGTGGATAAAGTTCCCAGAACCAACCGATAATCCAGAAACTATTACTATTCATATTCCAGGTTTTTTCCCTTTTGAAGAGGTGAAATTATCAAAATAGAGTTCAAAAATGAAAAGTATTAAACTATTTTTTATTTTTCTCTTAATCGCCTTGGTTATTTTAGGTGGATGTAAATCAAAAGATAAAGAGAAAGGTAGCGAGAAGGAAAGAATTCAAGTGCAGGAAAAAGGCGAAGAAGTCACTCAAAAATCTAAGGTGGAAGAGGAGGAGCCCATAGTTATACCGCCCGAGGCTCATCAAAAAGCAATTGAGGCAGTTAAAGCTTTAGGACCCGAAAGAGGAGCAAAGAAAATAGATTATCGTATAGCAAGGATTGAAGGAATCACTCGAGGCTTGATAGCGGAGAGTAAGGCAATTCAGGCTGCACTCAAGGACTTGGGGGCAAAAGTTAGCGAGACAGAAGTGCAAATTGACCTTCCTGGTGATATTCTTTTTGACTTTGATAAGTGGGATATTCGTCCTGATGCTGAGGAAACTTTAAAAAAAGTGGCTGACATCATTAAAGCCTATAAAAGCCCTGAAGTAATTATATTAGGTCACACAGATTCTATAGGTTCAGAGGAATATAACCTCGAGCTTTCTCAAAAGAGAGCTGACTCAGTGAAAAACTGGTTAGTAGAAAAAGCAGGAATAGATTCAAATATTATAGAGACTATTGGCTACGGTGAGTCTAAACCTGTGGCTCCAAACACTAATCCTGACGGCTCGGACAATCCTGAAGGAAGACAGAAAAACCGCCGAGTAGAGATAGTAATTAAAAAGCAGAACGAATAGATTGAATATAAATTAAAAAATATAGGCTATCGGAAATCGCAGAGCGTGCGTTATTCATATAACCAGAATAAAAAAGGAATCCATTTTAATCTTATCTATCAAGGAAGATTATGATGAAAAGTAAAGTAATCAAATTAATAATTATCGCGATAGTCCCTCTACTCATGATGAGCTCTTTTAAAACAGAAGAAGATATTTCTTATATATGGCAGGGAACGATTGTGGTCAGGCAAATCAATGTTACCCTTGGGGGCACACAATTCACTGAATGGAATTTAAATGTTAAATGGAAAGAAACCAGGAAGAACGACATTTGGAACGAGAATGGTCGTCTTGTCGGACAATTGATCAAACTTGAAGATGCAGGCTCTTCATGGCAAGGGAAAACAAGCGGACCAGATGGTATAGGCTCCGGAGAAGGTGAAGGACCTATAATCTCGGCTGGCTGGATTTATTACAGCCTCTCAGAAAAAGACCCTTTGAAGGGAGTTCTTCCCAATGGCTCTTATGCTTTTGGGTCGGGTTCTGGACAAACACAAAAAATTCAGGTTACTGGTTCAAAGCTACCTTTTTATTTAGGTTATTATGTTTCAAAATATTATATCTTTCAACCTTTTGGCCAGCTTGGACAGAACCTACCAGGTCCTACAAGGGCTGAAAGTATTAAATCATATATCCAAAGCACTCTATCCAGGTTGTCAACCCTTGAGAGAACGCAGGCAACACTGCTCTGGGATACTGAGAAACGTGTCCTCAAAGATGGAAAAATGCAAGGGAGTTTTAGGTATACACTGAAGCACCGTTGGGGCTCTATTACTAATGAAGTTGAATGGAATATTTCAAAAGTCCTGAATGTTGAATGCACAATAAAAAAACCTGACAAAAACTGGAGACCTAAGGGTGGGGAAGAGAAAAATATTGTCGAAATCACTGCAAGGATCGATAATAATGAGAACTTAACAGGAAAATGGAGATTCACTCTCTTTGAAGTCAGCCACGAAAAGGGCTATGCCATGAACAAGGGTAGTGGAGATGATTTAGACTTGGAGTTTCAGGAAGGACAGAGCGACTTTTCAACTCCTAAAAAGACAAATGATGGCTGGGTGATTGAATCTACCAAGTCTGCTAACAGCATAACCGTTAAAGTGCAGTCATTGGACTATGGAGCCTGGGGTAAAATAAAAGCAGAGGTAAATATAGAAGGGCGCTGGTATGAATGTAGAGCAGAAGATGGGAAGAGCTATATCACAATTCCTTACGACGATGACGAAGACCATATTGCAGACATGTGGGAAGAGTATTTTGGTGTCAAAGACCAATCAGAAGAAACAGACGATGACGAAGAACCCCAATCCAGACAAAATGGAGACGGTTTCACGAATTACGAAGAATACAGAGGATTTTTCGTTAACGAGAGCTGGAGAGAATGGTATTTCAGCCCAAGGAGAAAAGATCTGTTTATCTATGATGAAATAGGAATGGGGGTTGCCTATTTTACGGAAACTCAAATCATGATTCATCTAATAGATAAGGACGAATACGATGACAACAGGGTTGTGAATTTCAACAGAGGTTACGGAACACTCAAATCACAGGAAGGGCAGAAGGGTTTATATCTGCACGAAGAAGAATTAATTGGCTTATGGGGAGAAGTCAAGCCATGTGTAGGAACTCCAAATGTTGTTGAAGAAGTCGTTGTAAACAGTATAAGCTTAGAGGCAAAATCAGCGTATGCTAAATGGGGCACAGAGGGAAAGCTCCTACAAAATTATGCTTCGGCTATTGCCCACGAGTTAGGGCACGGCGTCAACATATTACATCACGGTGATGACTTGTGGGAAGCTTTACATGATTATAAAATAGCCAGAAGTGGCGGACTATGGTCGGGTGATATCGCCTGTGTAATGCGCTACAGTCCTCCTGATAGTTATCTGGGTCGAGATGGTAATATTTATCCTTATCCCGAGGAAGAAGAGGGACCTCGAAGCATGACGAGCTTTTGCAGCAGTCCTACTGGAACAGGGATTAATGCTCCTGGTGAGAGGATAGGACCAAACGGAAATCCGTATCCAGTCGCCGGCGATGCAGAAAAAGGAAATTGTCGGAATAACATTACTTTAAAAGGATACAATAAGTGGGGGGAATAATGAGAGTTAGGATTATTATTGCACTCATCTTTATATTTATGGTTATTATCATTGGCTTCTTGATTCTGAAGAGTAAAAAATCGTCTGTTTCAATAGAAGAAAAGGAAGAAATTCCCATCGATATCTCCTTGAGATACATTCAGGGAGTGGATGGTCACAGCTCCTTGATAATTCTCCATCTGTTTAGCCGGCAAATGCTCCAGAAAGAAATTGACAATAAAATTCTCCACAGGGAGGAGGAAATTAAGCCCTTGGTCATTTCTTATCCAGAAAATTTCTGGAAAGAAAATGTAGTCTTCCTGGTTTCAGAAAAGGGAGGATCAGAATACCGGAAACTGGAAAGAGGGGTTCAACTCGTCAAGGCTCCTGAAGAGACGAGATTGACTATTGCTCCAGGAAAGTTATACGAGGCAGTTTATAAAGTGCTCCCCACAGTGACTCTCCAACCAGGGGACCGCTTGCGCGCTGAAATGATATTGCACCGACAGATTGTTCGGTCGGATGAGGTGGAAATCCCTACTCCACCAACAGGCAAAAAGGAAAAACTAATCCAGAAAGCAAAGATATTTGCACATTCAGGAGAAAACGAAAAACTCCTGAGTACTGCAGAAGAACTGATTTCATTTGCTCCGAACGACCCATCAGGCTACTGGTTCAAAGGGATGGCGCTTGAGAACAAGGAAGATTACAAGTCCGCGATTTCAGTCTACGAACAAGCTCTTAAAAAATATCAAAAGCTTGCCCCTGGTGAACACTTCGAACCCCCCATGCTTCTGGTCGAGAAGATCAGAGTACTGAAGAAAAAATTTAAATAGGTGACCCTCTGTTGTGACCCTCTGTTGAGAAGCAGAAAGATTAGGTTAAATCCTAAATCGAAAAGAATAAATCGAAAATCGCACATCGCAAGTCGAAAATTTGAAATTGACAGGGGGGATGTAGAAAAAATTGTAAAGAGTCTAAGCTAAAATTCAGATAAAGGATGAGTGAATTTAACAAGTTTATGAGGGTCACCTATAGAAAAACTTGCATAATCATAATAATTTCTCCAAATTATAAAGTCAAACATTGTTAATGTCCCTTTTGTTTTATTTTTAAGTTTACAATGAATTATAGTCTTGACTTGATACATAAGTTCATCACAACCTCGATGGGAAATAGCTAATTCCCTTCGGGGAACCTTAATTCATTGACAAGTCACAGGTCGCATGTCGCATGCTGCAAGCTGGGATAAAGACTTGAGGCTTGCAGCTTGCAGCTTGTGACTTGAGAAAAGAGACTCAATATAAAGGGGACTGATGTATTTCCTCTTTTAAAGAAAGGGAGTAAAGGGGTCGGATCTTCACACTTCATTTGTTAATTTATTTAGTGAAGAGCAAAGATAAATCAACACTTTTGGTAGGTTTATATCTTTCATATTCAGATAGGTTGATAATTCGTTCGGAGGTTCGACGAGTTCATTACAAGAGAGCCGACTGATCTACTAAAGTAATACCTACCATAAACTCAAGGCGAAGGAAGCTTGAAAGCTATAGCCTCCGTCCTCCCATAAGCCAGTCCATAATTATCCAAAGCTCCAACGCCTACAATTCCTCCGGTAGAAAGCATACTATTAAAATACTCGTGAATCTCTATATCGTAAAGTTTGGCATGGCCATCCGATTCTTTATCTACATCATATAGTTGTTTCAGAGATAATATCTTTTTTGATGAGAGATCAATTATGCCCATGCCGTATTCTTTTAGGGTTGAGTATAAGAATACGATATCTTTGAGTGTTATAGGTACGAAAAGGTAAATCCAGGGATGGCCAGAGAAATAAAAAGTAAGAATTCCTGATGAAGTTATAACTCGGTTATTTGAACAGCCGGCAACAGATGTCTGATCCAGAATCACCGGTTTAGAAGGATTTGTGATATCCACGAAGTAAAGATTTTGTCCTAATATAAGTAAGTAGTTCCCTGCCCGATTGTCTATGCTTTGGATTGTCTCTGCTGGGCTAAAATTAAATGTAGAGAGAGGTGTGGTATTAAAACCACTCGAAGATCGAGCTAAAATAGTCAGACTATGCTTGCCCACCGCATATATATGGTTAGAACTCACAGCCACATCAGAAATGTCTTTAATCGAAATACTTTTTAAACTTAAAGGAGGATTGGATAAGCTGCAAGAGATGGCTTCCAGTCCAGAAAAATATGACTCAGCCTGAGGATTGTCTCCTTTTTCTGCTATAAAGGCAATGCCTTCATTTATAGCTACAGCTCGAGCTTTGTCTAATGTCGTATGTGTCCATTTTAACTGAGGTTTGAATTTGTCAGATATGTCAACTATATAGATACTGTTCTGTTTGGTATCTGTGAGAACTGCGATATTTCCCTCAACAGCGACTCGAGCATTAAACCCAGGAAGATCAACCGCACCTACCTGTTTAACAAACTTTGGGTTACTAATATTAAAGATTTTTAAGCCCCGATGCCCATCCGCTACATAGGCATATTGATTTTGAGTCGCTACTCCCTGGGCCCTGCCATTAGTATCAACATTCTCATAATAAGTATTGTATGCGCAATTAACAGTAAAAAGACCTATAAAAACGAGAATTAAGATAGGCAGAATGTTAGCTGAATTACTAAAGACAGAGTGTCTTCCAAAGTCTTTCTTCATTTTTTCACTCCTTTTTAAAATTAAGCTTTTAATTTTTCCAAGAGAAAGTATAATTTCCTGAAAGAATACGAGTATAAACAATAACTTATTGGACAATTTTTATATTAATTTTCTTCACAAAAGTATTCTTTTTATTATCGATCATCACATCAACCCAGAATCTCAGTGTAGCTGAATCTCCTACTTTTTTATTTGCTGAGCTCAGCAGTCCTGCTACAACCTGAGGGCTAAAGCGAGCAACTTTCTCCTTAAGGCCATCATTATTGGGATCCCAAGCTCCACTAAAATTAACTGTACTAATAGTGGTGCAATCTCCCACAACTTGAAGTCGCGCCTGCGGTATAGGGTTTTGTAAATAAGACGCAGTAACAAAACGAAAATCCACCCTGACCTTTTGTGTTTGTTCAGAAAGAGTTATAGTATTGTAAGGGCCTCCGGGAGTATGGCGCACTTCAGCTATAATTAATTCAGGAGTAATATACGCATCTTCTAAAACTTTAAGAGCAAAGGTTTTGCTTGCTGTTTTAATACCATCTGAAAGCTGTACAATAAAAGAATAGGGATTAGCCATGGGTACTGGTGGCTTACCTGAAAGCATACCTGAAGAATCCAGATTTAGCCCATCAGGTAGTTTACTGGTAGCTGGAATCTTCCACGTGTAATTCCCTGTCCCTCCTGAAGCAGTAAATGTATAAGAATAGGACTTACACTCTGTTGCATCAGGCAAGGGGGAGGTGCTGGTTATGACTAAGGGTGATGGAACAATCTTAATGGAAAAATATTTATAATCTGTTTTAAAAGGTGATGAGCTGTCTTTAACAACTACTTTAAAGTCATAAATTCCAGATGAAGTTGGTGTTCCTGAGATCAATCCACTGCTGCTCAGATTTAAACCTTTAGGCAACTTACCATCAGGGTTACTCCATGAGTAGGGTAGAAAGCCACCACAGGCTTTGAGCTGGAAAGCAGGGTAAGAAGTAGAAGTTGATCCTTGTGGCAAAGGAGATGTTGAAAGAATACTCACCCCAGATGTTGATGTCAGAGTGAATTCTTTCTCGGCTGTTTTTCCAGCATTATCCTGGACTGAAACTGTGAAGGTGAAAGTCCCAGTAGCACTTGAATTACCTGCTATTCGACCGTCAGATGTCACTCCAATTCCGCTTGGCAAAGATCCAGATTTCTTGGTCCAGATAAGCGGAGGTGTTCCACCGCAAGTCTCCAACTGGTAGTTTATTGGCTCCCCGGGGCAATAATACAGAAAATCATAAGTCGTTATGTTGAAATCTTTTATCTTTATTGTGTACTCTTCAATGTAATTCTTTTTTTCATTATCTATTACTTCAATATTGAATGTAAAACTTCCATTTGTAGTAGGTATACCGGAGAGGATTCCTTTGGACTTGTCCAATTTCAATCCTGTTGGGAGACTACCGCTGGCTAAATCCCAGGTATAAGGAGTTTTTCCACCTGAAGCTCTAAATTTAAAGTAATAAGAAGAACCCTTGCAGCCATCTGGAGGCGTAGAAGAAGCGATATGCAAACCAATTTTAAGCCCTGATCGATCAAACACACAGTTTGTTCTCAACATGCATAAAAAACAGGCAGAGAATATGATTAAATACAATAATTTTTTCATTTTTTCTCCTTAATTTAAGTTGGCAAAATTCTATCATGAGTACTTACAAAATGTCAAAGTTTTTGAGAAAAATTAATTTTTTCAATAAACAAGCCTCTATCCCTGATAACCAGAAAAAGTGTCTTTATTTTCAGGGGTTACTATAAAAATAAGCAGCTGGCTGATATAAAAGACTAAAGAGAAGTATAATTTTTGCCGGCATCCAATAAAAAGTAATTAAAAAAGAAGAGGAAGCGAGCAGAAAAGAATAACTGAGCTTAAGAACAAGAATATAGGAGGATTTTTCTTCCAGATAGATACAATAGTAATCTGGTGGAATAGAGTAATAAGATATATTTTTACTGCAGTAGGTAAGAACTCAAAGTTAGGATTTGCCAGGATATATAAAAGAGCTAATTCTTTTAATGCTCGTGACTTTCTTTGTAGATTATGGTATTTTGTTGAAAGTAAAATAGTAATAGTTCAGAGTGATAATAGAAGTGATTGGTGACCATGGTCTGGGATATGTTTGGATTAGCCCAAGTCTTTGAATATATAGTTTCTTTTCAGGTATCTATTAAATTTAATGAGAACACTTATGTCGAAATCAGAAGGGTGGAATTCACGTTTTAAGACTCAATTTTAAAATGATAAATTATCATCCAATACCAGTTCTTTTTAGTGTAGGACCGATAGAAGTTTATAGTGGTGGGTTGTCATTTTTTTTAGCTTTTCTTATTGGTTTTTTACTCGGAGTAAAAGAAATAAGGAGAAAAGGGCTTGATATTGATGATTTTAAAAAAATGTTTTTTCTTATAATGTTAGGAGCAATAATTGGAGCTAGATTGTTTTTTGTATTAGAGAATGTAAAATATTTTTCTATTTATCCTATAGATATTCTCAAGATTTGGAGAGGGGGGACATCTTCATATGGTGGTTTTATTGGCGGGTTCATAATTCCTTTTGTTTATTTTAAAAAGTTTAAATTAGATTTCTGGAGTTATGCAGATGCACTTGTTCCCAGTGTGTGCATTGGCATATTTATTAAGCGAATTGGCTGCTTTTTGAATTGGTGTTGTTATGGAATGGCAAGTAATTTGCCATGGGCAGTGAATGTAGGAGACTTTCCCAGGCATCCAACTCAAATTTATTTAGCTATGAATGGATTAATTCTTTTTTTTATATTTTTGTGGCTGAGAAAGATGGTGAGACCCTCTAGTACACTATTCCTCTTATTTGTAATATCTTATGCAGGTGTAAGATTTTTAATAGAGTTTTTAAGAGACAGTGAAAGATATATTTTAAATCTAACCATGGCTCAAATAACAAGCTTGGTAATATTGTTTGTAGCACTGTTGTATTTTAATAAGAGAAAGTCACTATTGAATTGAATAAGTATCTTAGATTATTATGAGAAAGGAACCAGGCTTTTGGTATTAAAACTGAAAATTAAAATTGGAAATTGAGTAACAAGTCGCAGGTTTCATGCTCCATGTCACAGGCTGGAATAAAGAACTTGAGACTTGTGACTTGCAGCTTGTGACTTGAAAAAGAGTCGCAGGCTGAAATAAGGTTAATCAAAAGGAAAAATTGTCATAGGACCAGCAAAGGCCGGAGTGGTGCTCTCTTTACCATAAGATGCACCGCACATCATTAAAGCCGACCAAGCCCTCAAAAACTGTGCTTATTATAGAAAATCCATCTTTTCAAATTACAATAAAAACTTTCCTCATTTTATTTAAAATATTTTATCATCTTCTTCGGTGAATCTTCTTTTTCACGGATATCTGTGAAGCAGCAACAGCATCCACAATTCCCCAACCATAATCATTAGTAGGATGATCTTTATGGCTTGCTGTATTTAGTAAAGCTGAACGAACTTGCATTGGTGTCCAATCTGGATGTATCTCAAGCATTAGGGCTACAACTCCTGCTACTAAAGGGGTAGAAAAGGATGTTCCACTACCAAATACGTAACCATAATTTCCTTTCCTGCCATTGTATGCGATGTATGTGTCAACTCCACAAGCACAAACTTCTGGTTTGATTCTTCCATCAAATGTAGGACCTGGTGAGCTAAATGGAGCTATGCGTCCCTTCCAATCTACTGCACCCACTGCGATAACAAGGTTTCCATCTGCTGGAGCTACAATATGTCCCCATGGGGTATCGCGTTCATTGCCAACAGCAGTGACAATGACTATGCCCAAACTCACTGCTCTGTCAGCTGCTATAGTTGTAACAGCAGTATTACCATCCATATCTTTAAATGTGTACCAGTCTAAATACCCTAAGGAGGAGGAAACAACATCTACTCCATAGCTGTCTGCCCACTCCACTCCTGCCACCCAATAGTCCTCCTCAATAGGCTTTTCCAAATCAGCATGTTCTGTTTTCGCTAACAGAAAATCAGCCCCATAAGCTGAGCCAATAAGCTCGCCTTGTTTGTACCCACCAAGGACTGACCAGGTGGCAGTGCCATGAGAATCTGAATAATCATTAGGATCATTTGAGTCATATTGCACATCATTGTCTCCATTCACAAAGTCCCATTCAGCTACAACCGAGGCATATTGAAAAACCTCATGGGTCTTACGAAATCCACTATCCATTATACAAACCAAAACACCCTTACCACTGTATCCAAGTTGATGCAATTTAGGTACTTTGATCTGAATGAGCTGTTCCCAAGAATATCCATACTCAAAATCAGGAATTTCATATCCCCTTTTTATAAAACTTTTGTATATAGGAGGCTCATTCTTTCGAAAGGAATTTACAAGGGCAATCTTCCGAACAAAATGGAGCTTTGCAACTTCTGAAATCTGAGCTGATGTAGCTTCAGCACTGATAGCATTTAACCAGCGAGATTGCGTCCTCACCTTTTTCACTATTTGGCTAACCTGGTATACATAGGTCTGAAAGATGGGTAAATCAAGGTAGTCGACTAAATTCTTTTCAGCACGAACTTTTGCGCGGCGCTTCAAACTTCGATCTGTCAAACTTATTCTCATCAGATCTAACTCTGTCTTTAATTGAGTTTGAGATACTATTCCTTTGTCTGTGAAAAAAATCCAGATTTTTAGTATATTATCCTTAGTTTGTAAAGACTTCAACTCCTGATGGAGTCGAGAAGTTATTTTTGGAATCTGTGGAGCTAAGTAATACGGATCAGTGAAAACTTGAGCATTAGATAAATAATGTTCACCTAGTAAAAGAAAAAATGCAATCAGTATTAAGATTATAAATTTTTGAGGAATAAAGATTTGCCTTTTCATGATTTTTTGTAGTTCCAGATGCTTAAATATAGCAATAAAAAGATAAAACGTCAATGATGTCAATGATAATGGATTCAGATGAGACTTTTCATTTATGTGGGAGTGAAGGAGTCAGGTCTTCGCATTTCACTTATTAATTTACTTTTGAAAAGAAAGTAAATCTAAAATTACACTTGACAAAATAATTCCTAAAGATGCCCGCTTAGAAATGTCAGGGAGTGACTTTTTCTCAAACATTTTCCTTCAAAAAAGCAAATACTACCGAGGATTATGTAAAAATCTGGTAATTGAGCAAGATGAATATTTAGTAGCTAAATCCATTCTTTAAAGGCTCAAATAGTTGATCGAGGTAACAGTGAAAATTCTTATATTAATTTCTCTCTGTCAGAACATTTAAATAAGAGAAAACTCTAAAAAATAACTATCAGTTATTATTCAATTTCTTCCAATATTCGAGTTGAAAAATTTTAGAGAAACTCCTCATGATTTGGTAGTATTGACTTTATGAAAGGGTTGTGCTATTTTTTGCGAGTAGTTTCAATATATCATGTATATTTTAATGGGAAATATTTTCACTAATACTTTAGCTCCCCAAGCTTTCAGAGAGAGTATTTTTGGTCTGATTCTTCAAACTGGAATTGTAGTTAAAATTGTTCTCTTAGTTCTTGTCTTTTTTTCTATTTTTTCTTGGGCAGTAATAATTCATAAAAGAAAAATAATTAAAAAAGCAAAAATCGAATCCCAAAAATTTCTAAGTGTTTTTAGAAGAAGTAGAAGATTTCCTGAAGTAAATGAGGCATCATTTCGATTTAAATTTAGTCCTCTGGTATCAATTTTTCAGGCTGGATATCGTGAGATTAATTCTCAACTGCAGTCAAATCCAAGGAAGGGAGATGAAGTTGAAAAAAAGGCTAATTCTTTAAATATTGAAAGTTTAACTCGGGCTCTTCTAAGAGCATCAAATAATGAAATTTCAAGGTTAGAAAAGATGATGAGTTTTCTTGCAACTACAGGAAGTGTTACTCCTTTTATTGGATTATTTGGAACAGTTTGGGGGATAATGGATGCTTTTCATAAGATAGGCCTGACGAGAACAGCCAATTTAGCTACAGTTGCTCCGGGTATTGCTGAAGCTCTGATCGCTACGGCCGCTGGTCTGTTTGCTGCCATCCCAGCAGTCATTGCTTATAATCATTATCTTCATAAGATAAAAGATTTAATTACTGACATGGAAGATTTTTCCTTCGAATTTATTAATATTTCTGAGAAATTATACTATGGCTCTTAAAGCTCAACTTTTTGGTCGCCGGAAACTATCTTCATCTCTATCTGAAATTAATGTTACTCCTTTTGTGGATGTAATGCTGGTACTCCTGGTTATTTTTATGGTAACAGCACCTATGATGAAATCAGGAATAGAAGTAGATTTACCTCAGGCAGAGACAACTACTCATCCAGCAGAAGAGGGATTGATTTTAACTATTACCAAAGATAAATATATTCACTTAGAGGATAAGGTGATTAATTTATTTCTTTTAGAAGGAAAATTAAAAGAATATTTTTACGGAAAAGAAAAAAAGGTAGTTTTTTTAAAAGCAGATAAAGAAGTGCCCTATGGTTATGTAATTAATGTTTTGGATATAATTAAAAGAGCAGGAGTAGAAGTTGTCGGTCTTATTACTACTCCTCCTCCAGAAAGAAGAAAAAGATGAATATATATCATCAGGAAGATTATCGAGTTTTTAAACTGTCAATTGCTTTTTCGGTAATTGCTCATATTTTACTCTTTATTGCTGTTTTTCTTTCTCCTTCTTTTTCTAAATCTTCATCCAAGGGGATGATTCATTATGTTAGTTTAATCAGTCTGCCAGGAGGAGGGAAAGAAGTATCCTCTCTTTCCTCCAAAGGGACTTCTCTAAAAGATTTGACTAAATTTCAACCTAAAAAATCAGAAAGTAAAATAAGGTATCCTGAGAAAGAGCCGAAGAAAAAACCTACTCCAAGGAAAAAGAAAGAAACAGTTGTAAGTAAGTCGAAACAAGAGGTAAAAACCACTTATCAAAAAGGCGAATTAACTACTGCTATTAGCCGAAAAGGTTCAGGTGTTGGTTTGGGAATAGGTGAGGGAGAAGGAGGCATTTCGGGATTCCCTTTCACTTATTATATTTTGTTAGTAAGAGATAAAGTCTCTGCTAATTGGTATACTTCTTTGGTCAGCCCAGGACTTACTGGTTCTTTCCGAACTGTAGTTTATTTTAAAATTCTAAGGGATGGTCAAATATCTGAATTAAAAATAGAAGAGAACAGTGGAGTGAGATCGTTGGATTTATCTGCATTGAGGGCAGTTCAATCAGCTGCTCCATTTCCCTCATTGCCTTATGGATTTGAAGGCGAATATTTAGGAATTCATTTTATTTTTGAGCATTCAAAATGAGAGTTATTAAATTTTCAATTTTAATTTTATTATTCATTTTGATAATGGGAGTTTCATTCATTTTTAATCAACAGGAAGTGGTGATTAGAATTCAGAAAGGAATGCCGGCTATACCAGTAGCTCTTCCGAAGTTCATAATAAAAACAGATAATCCGGAAATTATGGAATCAGCGAAAACAATTTATCAGGTATTACGGGATGATTTGATTTTTTCCCGAGTTTTTCAGCTAACCCCTAAGGAGTTTTATTCTTATATCAGACCTCTTGATCCAAAAAATATTTTTTTTAAAGACTGGGAGTCGATTCAAACCAATATCTTAATTGTTGGAGAAGTAACAGAGTCTGAAGGAAATAAACTTATTTTTAATGCTAATGTTTATGATGTCCAATCAGCCAGATTTATTTTTGGGCGGAGATATCGAGGGGAGGCAAAATTAGCTCGATTGATAGCTCATAAAATGGCTGATGAAATGATGAGGACATTTGGGGAAAAACCTATATTTACTTCAAAAATTGTCTTTGTCTCTGATAGAGATGGAAATCAAGAAATTTATATGATGGATTATGATGGTCACAATCAAATTCGACTGACATTTAACAAGGACGTGGATATGCTTCCTTCTCTTTCTCCTGATAGAATAAAAGTAGCTTATACCTCTTATCGGCGAGGAAATCCAGATTTATTTGTTTTTTCAATTTATGAAGGAAAGACAATTCCTCTCTCTACCAAAGGAATAAATTATGCTCCCAGCTGGTCCCCAGATGGAAAGAAGATTGTCTTTTGCACAAGTCGAAGTGGAAACACTGAAATATATGTGGCCAATAGGGACGGAACAAATCTCCACCGGCTGACTTTTAATAAAGCGATAGATACTTCTCCTGCCTGGTCGCCAACTGGAAGAGAAATTGCTTTCACTTCTGACCGAGGGGGAACTCCTCAAATTTACATCATGGACGCGGAAGGTTCAAATGTAAGAAAAGTAAGTTATGGAGGGACTTACCATGATTCTCCTTCTTGGTCACCTGATGGAGATAAAATTGCTTATGTTTCTCGGGTAGAGAATAGGTTTGATATATATGTTTTAGATTTGAGAACTAATCAGATTATTAAGATCACAGAAAATAATGCTCGTAATGAGAATCCTTCTTGGTCACCTGATGGAAGACATTTAGTTTACTCTTCAAATTTATCTGGAACTACCCAGCTATACATTACTGATTATGATGGTTTGAATACCAGAGTTTTAACCTCGAAAGGGAATAATAAAATGCCAGACTGGTCAAGGTAATGAAATGGTTGACAGGAAGAACATTAAGGTTTAAAATGAATTTTTGAGGAAGGGGAATAAATAAAATTTCAAGCTTATGGATACAAGTAACCAATAATTTAAGGAGGGATAGATGAAGAAATTAATTATTATTTTAGTGGCTGTTTTTATGGTCTTTCTCTTTTTTATCTCTTGCAAGAAGCGAGTAGAAGTACTAAAGGCTCCTCCAGTAGTAGAGGAAAAGGCGCCACTAGTGGAAGAGGTTGAGGAAGCGCCAGCTATAGCTAAGCCAACTCTTAGCGAAGAAGAGATCTTTAGAGCTAAAACATTAGAGGAATTGAATAAAGAACAACCGTTGGAAATGGTTCATTTTGATTTTGACCGATATAATATTCGAGAAGATGCTAAACCAGTATTAGAAAAGAACGCAGACTGGCTGCGAACTCACCTAACTGTAGAATTTTTAATTGAAGGCCATTGTGATGAGAGAGGAACAGAAGAATATAATTTGGCTCTGGGAGAGAGAAGAGCTAAAGCAACAATGAATTATTTAGTTGCCTTAGGAATTTCTCCGGGAAGAATAAGAACTATCTCTTATGGAAAGAGTCAACCATTAGATCTAGGTCATGATGAAATTGCCTGGCAAAAAAATAGGAGAGCTCAATTTGTAATTATTGCTAAATAAATTTAATTTTTGCTCATTAAATTTGATATGAGAAAAGTAGCGTGGATTTTGATTGTAACGCTTATTCCCTTAAGTTTAACTTATGGAAGTAAGAAGAAAAAAGCCTACGAGTTAATTTACCAGGATGTTCAAGTATTAAAACAACAGTTAGTTAATTTAGAAAAAAAAGTTGATGCTAATTCAAAGCAAATTGTTCAAATCTATGAGATGGTTAGAAGCTTGATCGAGCAATTGAGAACTCTCCAAAGATCCCAGGCTGATTTAAATCAAAATAGTGAAGCTTTTGTTGCTCAACTTCAAGCAATTACTGAAAAGTTGGATGAGACTAATAGGCAGTTAATTAGGGCTTATGAAGAACTGTTAAGCTTAAAAGGTTCTTCATCTGAAATCACTGGAGAAAGTGAAGGAGAGGAGTCTCAGCCCTTAGAACAAACCACCTCTTCACAGCCAATAGAAGAAACTCGTCAAAGAATTCCTACAGAGTTTTCTCCTCTCTCTTCCCCTCAGCAGATTTATAATACTGCTTATTCTGATTATTTAAAAGGAAATTATCAATTAGCAATAGATGGGTTTAAACTGTACATAGAGCAATTTAGAGAAAGTCCTTTAGCTGACAATGCTCAATACTGGGTTGGAGAGTGTTATTATAGTCAAGAGAACTACACTCAGGCAATTGAAGAGTTTAACCGGCTTATTTTGAACTTTCCTCAAGGAGATAAAGTCCCTGCTGCTTATCTGAAAAAAGCTTATTCCTTTCTTGCTTTAGGAGAAAAAGAGGAAGGAATTACTGTTCTCAAGTTGTTGTTAAGCAAGTTTCCTTTTTCAGAGGAAGCAAAATTAGCTGAGCAAAAAATAAGAGAGGTTACTTAATCGATTAATGAAAGATGTTAATAGTTTAAACAAAGTTTTTTTGATTGGTCATTTAGGGAGAGAACCTGAGATTAGATATATTGCTCAAGGTGAGCGACCAGTTGCCCGATTTACCTTAGCAACTAATGAAGTTTTTTTTAATAGAGCCACTAATGAAAATGAAAAGAGAACTGAGTGGCATAGGATAGTAGCGTGGGGAAGATTAGCTGAATTTTGCGAGAAATACTTGACTAAAGGAAAGCAGATTTATCTTGAAGGAAAATTAAGAACCCGAACTTGGGAAGATAAGGCTGGGAACAAAAGATCCACAACTGAAATAGAAGCTCAAAACATTGTTCTCTTAGGAAAGAAAGTAGAGGTAGAAAAAGCGATTCCTCCAGGGGAACCGAGTGAAGAAGAAGTAATTCCTCCCAGCGAGGAAGGAGCAATATCGCCTAAAGAGAAAACTGAAGAAGAGGATATTCCTTTTTAAAAATTTTTTCTCCCTTTTCTTTAATTTAGATTAAGAAAGACGACCATAATCATCTTCTAGCCTGACTACATCATCCAAATGAGGGGTAGAAACTTCAAAAATTAAACAGTCTTCAATGGCTTCCATTCGATGTTTGGTTTTTGGAGAAAGATGATAACTATCACCCTTAGCTAATTGCTTTTCTTCCTTTTTTCCTTCCTTCTCAACAATTAGCTTCATTTTACCTTCTTGAAGATAGATTGTTTCCTCTTTGATGTTGTGATATTGATAGCTGAGTCGATGCCCAGCATATATTTTTAGTATTTTACCGACATAAGAATCAGTTTGAGCAAATATTATTTCATAACCCCAAGGTTTGTTAATCTTTTTCATTTAGCCTTTCTCCTTTTTTCCAACCAAGTATTTATATTTCTGGCTTGCTTAAGAAAACATCAGGGTATTTTTTCAATATTTGTTCAAGGATATATTCTTCTATTTCTTGAGCAGTACTTAATTTTAATGATTCTTTGACTATCTTTCTCATCCCTTGATAGTCTACTGCTCGAAGAGCTCTTTTGACTTTTGGTATAAATATTGGATTCATACTGAAATTCATTATTCCAAGACCTAAAAGCACAAGAGCTGATAAAGGGTCAGCCGCCATCTCTCCACATACAGCTACTTCTTTTTTCCTTTTTTTGGTTGCCCCAATAACAAAGTTCAAAACTCGCAGAATTGAAGGATGGAAAGGCTGATAAAGATAAGAAACAAATTCGTTAGATCTGTCGACCGCTAAGTAATATTGGATTAAATCATTGGTGCCTATGCTTATAAAATCAACTTCTTTGATTAATAAATCAGCTATGGTAGCGGCTGCTGGAACTTCAATCATGATTCCAATGGGAATGTCTGAATCAAAATTTATCTTTTTCTTTTGAAGTTCCCTTTTTGCCTCATCGAGCAGAGTCCTAAATTCTTTTATTTCCTCTAATTCGGTTACCATTGGTATAAGGATTTTTACATTTTTAAGAACACTTGCCCTTAAAATTGCTCTTAACTGACTCTTGAATAACTTCTTCTTCTTTAGAAAAAGTCTAATTGCTCTCAATCCTAAAGCAGGGTTTGGTTCTCTCTCGATATCCAGATGAGGCAGGTCTTTTTCTCCTCCAATGTCTACTGTTCTGATTACTACTGGATAAGGATAGGCTCTTTTAGCTACCTTGAAATAAGTTGAAAAATGTTTTTCTTCAGTAGGAAGATCTGGATAATGAAGATATAAATATTCAGATCTAAAAAGTCCTATTCCTTCTCCTCCATAAGAGAGGGCTAAATCCAGTTCTTCGGGCAATTCGATATTGCCTTGGATTATGAATGGTATACCATCCAGCGTTATTGAAGCTAAATCTTTAGTTCTAATTAATTCTTTCTGGTAATCTTCATATTTTTGTTTTTTACTTAGAAATTCTTTAATTATTGCCAGAGGAGGATTAACAATCACTTCTCCCGCAGTACCATCGACTATCAATTGGTCTCCGTTTTTTACATAGTCGGTGAGATTATGAAGACCCACAATTGTAGGGATATTTAAGGATCGGGCAAGAATGGCCGTGTGAGAAGTCTGACCTCCCATATCTAAAGCCACTGCTAAGACATTTCCTCGGCTTAAAATTGTAGCTGCCTCAGAAGGAGCTAATTCATGACAAACTAATATTCTTTTTTTATCGCTAAATTTTGTTGTCTGGTCTTTTTTTTCTATGAGATTTTTATTAATTTTGACTAATACATCTTTGATATCATTTCCTCTCTGTTTAAAGTAGTCGTCTTCAATTGATTGGAATATTTTTTTATATTTACGATAAACTTCAGCTAAAGCCCATTCTGTTTTCACTTTTTCTTTTTTTATAAGTTGTTCAATTTCCCTTAATAATGATGGGTCATTTAAGATTAAAAGATGAGCGTCAAATATAAAAGAATATTCTTCACCTATTTTCTTTTTCATTTTCTCTTTAATATTTGCTAATTGTTCTTCAGTTTTTCTAATTGCCTTCCTGAATCTATTGAGTTCTTTTTCAACCTGAGAAGGAGGAATGGTTTCTTTTACAGTCGGCAAAATAGATTTTTCAGTTAACAATATTTCACCTACAGCAATTCCTGGTGAAACACCGATGCCTTTTAACCTGATATATTCCATTTTACTGTGGTTCTTGAAATTTATTATTAATTAAATCTTCTAAAGCTTGGAACGCTTTTTCTTCGTCTTCACCATGAATTCGAAGAATAATTTTTGTTCCTTGAGTAGCAGCCAAGGTTAGGATTCCTAAGATACTTTTCCCGTTTATTTCGTCATCGTTTTTTATTATTTTTACTTTCGATTTAAATCTATTGGCCAAATTAACAAATTTAGAAGCAGCTCGAGCATGAAACCCTAATTTATTTCTAATTTTTATTTTTTTCTCTATCATTTTTTATATTTGGTGGTTATTAAGGAACTGGCTAAGTGAATATTCTTTTTCCCTTGTTCTGCTACTTTCATCGCTACTTCTTTTAGATTATTGCTTCTCTGAAGAGAAACGAATTTAATTAGCATTGGTAAATTAACGCCGGTAATAATTTCAACTTGATTATCCTTTAAGAAACTAAAGCTAATATTAGATGGTGTTCCTCCAAACATATCAGTGAAAATTATTACTCCATTTTTTCGATCAACTTTTTTAAGACTTCCCCTAATTCTCCTTTTGGAATCTTCGACATCGTCATACCAACCAATTGATACAGCTTCAATATTAGGTGCCTCTCCCAAAATTATAGAAAGGGCATTAAGCAGTTCCTCGGCCAATTTCCCGTGAGAAACTATTATTCCACCAATCAAATTTTTACCCCTTAATCTTTGTTTATATCTCGATGGAAAACTTTAGCTTCATAATTTTTTTCTTTTAAATATTTTTTTAATTCTTCAGCAACAATTACTGAACGATGTTTTCCTCCTGTGCACCCCATAGAAATTGTTAAATAGCTTTTCCCTTCATTTGAAAATCTGGGGAGTAAGTAGTCTAAAAAATGATATAATTCTTTCAAAAAGGTCTGTGTTTCTAAGGAAGAGAGTAAATATTCAATTACCTTTTTACTCCTTCCAGATTTATCTCTTAGAGAATCAATATAAAACGGATTGGGGAGAAATCTAACGTCGAGTATTAAATCTGAATCGATGGGGATGCCATATTTGTATCCAAAACTAATAATTGAGATGTAAATGATTTTTTTTCTTTTTTCTGAGAATCTCTTGATAATTAACTCTCTAAGTTGTCCAACAGAGATAGAAGAGGTATCTATTACTACATCAGCCATATTTCTAATTTTCTTGAGCTTTTCTCTTTCTAATTTTATTCCCTCAGCCACAGATTTTCCTTGAGCCAAAGGATGAGGTCGTCGAGTTTCTTTAAACCTTCTGATAAGACTCTCATCATTGGCTTCTAAAAAAAGAAGCTCTGCCGGAAAGTTTTTAGCCTTTAACTCGTTGTATACTTTTGGAAAATCATTTAAAAAGCCTTTTTCCCTCATGTCAACGACTAATGCTACCCGGCTGACAAGTTCTTCTCCTTTTTTAGTCCAAAGTTCTATAAGTTTAGGAATCAATTTAGAAGGGAGATTGTCAACACAGTAAAAACTCAAATCTTCTAAAAAATGGCTAACAGCAGTCTTTCCTGAGCCAGAAAGACCAGTAATTATTAACAATTTTCTTTTTTTCATTTTTTAATCGAATTTGAATTTTGATCAGGATTTAACATTTGGTTTAAGTATTCACTTATTTTCTGTGCAGGATGATAGTCTTTTCTTTTTAAAAGATGATTTTTGGTAGCAACTTCAATTAAAATAGCTATATTTCTTCCAGGAGCAACAGGAATTATAGTTAAAGGTAATTCTATTGCCAAAATTTCAAAATTTCCTGTAGATTCCAGCCCAAGACGATCATATTCCGTATCTTTTTTCCATTTTTTAAGTTCAATCACTAAGTCGATTTTCTTTTCAAGTGTAATAGAAGAAATACCAAAGAGGTCTTTTATATTAATAATTCCGAGACCCCTGACCTCCATATGATGTCTAATTAAAGAAGGGGCAGAGCCTATTAATTTTTCCGAAGATTCTAAGTAAATTTCCACCACATCATCTGAGACAAGACGATGTCCTCTGACTATTAAATCTAAAGCGCTTTCGCTTTTTCCTATTCCACTTTCTCCAATAATTAATACTCCCTGTCCATAAATGTCTAAAAGTACACCATGAATTCGTTTTTTAGGGGCTAATTTTTTTGATAAAAAATTAGTGATTGCTTCGATACATTTAGAGGTAACCAAAGAAGATTTAAAAAGAGGGATTTGTTTTTTATTAGCTTGTTTTATGATTTCCTTTGGTGGCCGAAGATCGCTGGTGATAACCATACAACAAATTTCCTTTTGGAAAACTTTAGTCAGTACTTTTTCACGCTCAGCTGAAGAGAGTTTATTTAAGTAATTGATTTCTAACTGGCCTAAAACTTGAACTCGCCCTGGATGGATAAAATCAACATAACCAGTCAGAGCTAAACCAGGCTTTTGAATTTTTGAATGGGTTATCTTTTTTTGAAGTCCTTGATTATTTGAAATTAACTCCAGTTTAAGGATATCTTTTCCTTCTTCAAAAAAATCTTTAACAAGAATGAAGATTTCTTCTTTTTTCTTATTTGGATAAATTTTCTTCTTCATTTCTAATTATTTTTAGTATTTGGTCGAGATTCTTTGACTTCAGGAAGGCTTTTATTAAGTTTTCTCCTTTTCGAGCTATGTGAGCTACAGCAGCTAAAATTTGAAGATGAAGGCTGGGATTGACTGGGGAAGAGATTACTAAAAAGAAAACATATGATGGTTTTCCATCTAAGGAATTAAATTTTACTCCTTTTCTGGAAATAGCCAATAGAACCACAGGATTAGATACCCCTTTAAATTTGCAGTGAGGGATGGCTATCCCTTCTCCAATCCCTGTGCTGCCTAACCGTTCTCTTTCTAAGAGCTTTTGGCACAGTTCTCTTTCTTTTAAGATTAGATTCTTGTTTTTTAGGAAATTAACCATTTCTTTTAGAACTTCTTCTACATTTTCTCCTTTTAAATCTTCAATTATCAGATCCGGTTTTAGCAACTGACTCAGTTTCATAATTATATTTTAGTCTTAAATGAAAAATTATTCTGGTTCAATTAATTCGTAAGATCCATTTTTCTTTTTATGGATAACGTTTAACTTCCCAGAATTAAGATTTCTAAAAACGAATACCTCCTTTTCGTTGGATTTTATTCGGGTAATTGCTTCTTCAACTGTCATAGGCTTAAGAGAATAACTCTCGCTTCTAATTATTCTTTTTCGAGTTGGGGTAGTAGGTAATGACAGAAAAGGAGTTTTACTTGTTTTTCTCTTCCTTTCTTTAAATTTCCCTTTTATTTTTTTAGCTCTTCTATCTAAATTATCAAAAACAGAATTTAAAGAAATAAACACATCCTCTGATTCTTCTATTCCGTTTAAATTAGAATTTTTAGCTTTTACATTTACCTCCACAATATGACGATACTTTTCAGTAGAGAAAATTACTTCAGCTTCAATAATTGGACCGAGAAATTTCTCTAATTTTTTTAGTCTTTTCTCAGTATATTTTTTAAAATCTGGTGTGATTTCAACATTTCTTCCAGTATAATTTGTATTCATTTAATTTCCTCCATTAAAATATTTCTTTTTCTTATATGGGAAGAAGGTATTTTTAGCAGTTTTCTATATTTGGCTACTGTGCGTCGAGCTACTTTTATTCCGCTTTTAGCCAAAATCTCAACAATTTCAGCATCACTAAATGGATGATGGGGTTCTTCTTTTTCAATCAAAGTATTTATTTTTTCTTTTATTTTTTGGCAGGATATTTCTTGGCCTGATAGATCAGTAATTCCCTTATGGAAAAAATATTTCAGAGAAAAAATGCCTTGAGGAGTAAGCATATATTTGTTGGCTACTACACGACTTACTGTTGATTCATGGACTTTGATTGCTTCAGCTACTTCGGCTAAAGTTAAGGGTTTTATCCAGTCAATTCCTTTTTCTAAAAAATCTTTTTGCTTATTGACAATATATTGGGCAACTTTGAGTATGGTTTGGTTTCTCTGTTCGAGACTTCTTAAGAACCATAGGGCTGATTTGAACTTTCCCTCTAAGTACTTTATTATTTCGGAATTTTCTTTGGTAGCTTGGGAAAGCAGTTTTTTATAATAAGAATTAATTTTCAGCCGCGGTACTCGTTCATTATTTAAAATTATTTTAAAAACGTTTTCTTCCTTTTCGACAAGAATATCAGGCACAATATAGTCAGAAGTTTCTCGGAGATACTTCGACCCGGGAGTTGGATCAAGGTTTTTTATAACCTCAATATGGGACTTAAGTTCTGGTAAAGAGATTTCAAGAATTTTAGCTAATTCCTTATAGTTATGAGTTTCCAATAAGTGAAGGTGTTTTTTAACAATTTCTATCGCAATTTTATCTTCTATTTTCAGTTGTTCCATTTGGGTTAAAAGACATTCTTGAAGATTTATGCTTCCTACTCCAATTGGATCAAATCTTTTAATAACTTCTCTTACTTTTTCTATTTCTTCTTTTTTCTTCTGCCCAGTCATTTGGGCTAATTCTTCCACACTTACCTCTAAGTAGCCATCTTGGTTTATATTGCCGATTATTAATTGGGCAATTTTTTTCTCTTCTTCATTGAAAAAGGTTAAATTCGCTTGCCAATTTAAATGATCCCAAAGAGAGGGTGAACGAGAAGCTGTATTTTCTAAAGAAGGAAATTCTTTTTCTTCCAGAGTGAAGTGAGGGGAAAAGCCACTATCTAAATAGTCATAAAACAAATCAGCTTCACCAATAATATCCTCTTTTGAAGTGTCGCTTTCTTCTTTTAAGATAGTTGATTCCACTTCCTTTTCTATTTTTGAGTCAATAGTTTTTTCCCTTAGTTCTTTTAGAGTCTCGCTAGATTCCTCTTTTTCTGGTTGTGTAGCCGACTTAGATTTGTTTTGATCGACAACGATTTCTTCCTCTAATTCCAGGAGAGGATTTTGAGCTAATTGAAGGTTAATCACCTCGATTAATTCTAAGTTAGTCAAAGGAAGAAGCTGGATTGCTTGTTGAAGGGCAGGAGTAAGAATCAATTTCTGGATTTGTTTTTGTTCAAGTTTCTGTTTGATAACCATTTTTGGATTAATTTAAACTGAATTTCTCTCCTAAATAATTTTTTCTAACTTCTAAATCAGATGCCACTTCATAAGGAGTGCCTTCTTTCAAGATTCTGCCATTTTTTATAATATAAGCCCTGTCCGTTATTTTCAAGGTTTCCCTAACATTATGATCAGTAACTAATATTCCTATTCCTTTATTTTTTAAAGAAAGGATAATTCTTTGAATGTCAGCGACAGCAATGGGATCTATTCCAGTAAATGGTTCATCTAAAAGGAGAAAATGAGGTGACATAACCAGTGCTCGAGCAATTTCCAATCTTCTTCTTTCTCCACCGGATAGAGTGTAAGCTTTAACTTCGGATAAATTTTCTAAGCCAAGTTCTTTTAGAAGAAGATTTAGTCTCTCATTAAGTTTGGTGTTTGAGTGAAAA
Source organism: Candidatus Aminicenantia bacterium (assembly GCA_046760445.1). GTDB lineage: Bacteria > Acidobacteriota > Aminicenantia > JdFR-78 > JdFR-78 > JBHIEE01. The sequence continues at coordinate 949 of JBHIEE010000030.1, read as the reverse complement.
AAGATTTCTAAAATAGCTAAAATGTTTTGTTTAACACTCAATCTTCTAAAAGCTGAAGACTCTTGGGGTAGAAAGGCTATTCCTTTTCGAGCGCGGAGATACATAGGCAAATGAGTTAATTTATCTTTTCCTAAAAAGATTCTTCCTTTATCAGGAGAAATCAAACCCAAGATGAGAGAAAAGGTAGTTGTCTTACCTGCTCCGTTAGAGCCAAGCAGTCCAACAATTTCTCCTTTTTTCACTTCTAAACTAATATCATCGACTACTTTTTTTTTATTAAAACTCTTAGACAATCTTTCGACTCTGAGAATATTCATTTTTCTTTTATCGTTTTAGAACTTAAAACTGTCACTGCTCTTTTGTTTTCTTCACTTTCCATCACGATTCTATCATCCGCTAAGTGAAAAGTCAATTTCTTCCCTTCCGTTCTTCCTTTGTTTTGATCAATGATTACTGGATTCTCTGTTAGGATTATTTTTTCTTGGTTGAGGTTATATTCTGCTTTTCCTCCAGTGGCTCGATATTGGCTGTATTCGATTGTTGCTTCTTGTTGGGCAATTATTTTTTCTATTCCTGATTTTTCTTTTTCTAAAAGAAGTTTAATGGTTTTGGCTGAGACTTTTAAATTTTTGGCAAATAAAGAATTGTTACCCTGATAAGTAATTAATTTTTCTTTTTGACTAAACTCCATTTTAGCAGCATAAATTTTTATTAATTCTTCTTGATTTTTTATCTTGTGGTGAAAAAATGATTTCACTTCCCCCTGAGCATGAAGTTGAGTTTCTTTATGGTTGATGCTAATTTTTTGAGCAGTAATAAAATCATTTTTCTGCCATAGTTTGGTATTTCCTGAAAAAATAGTAACTTCTTTTTCAGCTAAGTACACCATTTCTTGAGCAGAAATAAAAATAAGTTCTTCTGGTGAAAAAAAACCAAGGGGATTTCTTTT
>JBHIEE010000029.1:0-25665 GCA_046760445.1 Candidatus Aminicenantia bacterium | reverse complement strand
AATTCACCTGAGCCGATTGGAGGACAGCAGCGGTGGATGGATACTGTAGTTACAGTGACGAAAGCATAACACAGAAAACAGAAGACAGAATGTAGGGAGAGGGTTCATCCCTGTCTTATCTTTGTGGTAGATTGCATATTGATAGAAATGAAAAATACCAAATTATCTGAATTATGTGAAATGGCTCAACAAAGAAGTAATGTTTATGGATTACTAGCAGTAATTTATGGTCAGGAACCAACAGAGGAGTTTCTAAGAGAAATGAAAAAAATAGGTCTTGTCAAAGGATTATTAGACCTGGGGTTTCAATTTGAGGAAGATTTTCTCAAGAAACCCGAAAATGAGCTTGCCTTAGAATTGGCTGTAGAGTTTGCTCGGCTTTTTCTTGGTCCTGATAAACATATATCTCCCTATGAGTCTGTCTATCATAAAAGAGAAGGGGAACAAGGCTTACTCTGGGGCGAGGTGACAGTAGAAGTAAAAAAAATGATTGAGGCATCTGGTTTACAATTTAAAAAAGACTATGGAGGAATTCCTGATCATATTGGTATTGAATTGGAATTCATGAGTAAATTAATTCGAAAAGAAAAACAAGCCTGGAAGAAGAAGGATGTTGCTACTGCCATTAAACTATTAAAAATAGAAAAAAGATTTATTGATGAACATTTATCTATGTGGGTGCCTTTATTTTGCGAGAAGATCATAGGGGAAGCAAAATTAAATTTTTATCGTGAGATGGCTAAATTAACAAAAGAGTTTATTCTTTCAGAAGGAAAAGAAATAACTCAGCTTATAAGAAATTTTAAAGAAATAAAATGACCGGAATAATCTTAGCTGGGGGAGAGAGTAAGAGACTCAAAGATAAAGCTTTTCTCAAAGTTGGTCAGAAAACTATTATTGAAGAATTGATAGCTAAATTAATCCAGCTATTTGAAGAAATTATTATTGTGGTCAATTCCTCTCAAAAATTTAAACATTTAGGGGTTAGATTAATTAAAGATTTAATCCCTTCGAAAGGTCCTTTGGGTGGATTATATTCAGGCTTATCTGTTTCTTCAAATGTGCATAATTTTTTAATAGCCTGTGATATGCCCTTTATTAATCCCAATTTAATAAAATATATGAGTCAACAAATAGAAGATTATGATATTGTTGTGCCCTTGACTAATAGAGGCTTTGAAGCTTTGTATGCTTTTTACTCAATTAATTGCTTAGAGAAAATAAAAAAGCAGATAGAAGCAGGAAATTTGAAGATTATTGATATTTATCCTTATTTTAAAGTTAGATATATAACTCCACGAGAAATAGAGAAATTCGATCCTGAAGGTCTTTCCTTTTTTAATATGAATACTGAGGAAGATTTAGAAAAAGCCAGAAAAATAGCTAATCTGCTTTAGGAATTAAGAGAGAAGATGGAAAAAACAAAAAGTAAGAAAGAATTAATAGATGGATACAAGAGGAAGATAAATTATTTGCGCATTTCTGTCACAGATAGATGTAATCTGAAATGTATTTATTGCCTGCCTCCAGAAGGGATAAGTTATATCCCTCGAGAGGAAATTCTTACTTTTGAAGAAATCCTCCAAATAAGTAATGTGGCGGCTTCCTTAGGAATATCGAAAATAAGATTAACTGGTGGAGAGGTATTTGTCCGAAAAGGAATAATTAAGTTAATTTCTTCTCTCAATAAGATAAAGGGAATAAAAGATATTAGTTTGACTACTAATGGTACTCTTCTTTTTGAGTATTTACAAGAATTAAAGGAAATAGGCATAAAAAGATTAAACATTAGCTTAGACAGTTTAGATAAAAATTGTTATCAACGACTGACTGGAAAAAATGAACTAAATAATATTTTGAAAAGTTTATTTAAAGCGGTTAAATTAGGTTTTAAAATAAAAATAAATACCGTAATAATAAATGGGATAAATGAAGCTGAGATACCTGAATTTATCCAGTTTTCTTTAGAAAATCCAATTGAAGTGAGATTCATTGAATTTATGCCATTATGTGGGCAAGGATGGAAGAAAGATTATTTTCTCTCCTCGAAAGAAATAAAACAAAGAATTAAAGAAAAATATAAGCTTACTCCTTTATCATTTAAAGGAGTAGCCCGTCAGTATTTAGTAAGTAATGGAAATGGATCAAAAGGTATTATTGGTTTGATCACCCCTATATCAAATTCTTTTTGTTCTCATTGTTGTAGATTGAGGCTTTCTGTTGGAGGGAAGTTAAGACCGTGTCTTTTCTCCTCTCATAAAGTTAATCTTTTGCCAATTTTAAAAGGTAATTATCAAGATTCAGAAAAAAGGAGGATAATTGAAGAGGCTTTCCATCAAGCTGTTGTCTTAAAACCAGGACATTCTTTAATAGATCAAAGATCTCGCCAAGTTTATATCAGAAGCGTTGGAGGATAGAGATGGGTGATTTTGATTTGATTCTGGTGCCTATATTTTTTATTATTTCCTTTTTCTATTCTTCAGTAGGTTTAGGAGGAGGAAGTTCCTATGTGGCATTTTTGTCTTTTAATGGGTTCCCATTAAATAAAATTCCTCCTATTGCTCTATTTTTGAATATAATAGTGGCTTCTATTGCCTTGTATCGATTTAAAAAAGTTAATTTTTTTGATTTTAGGTTAGTCCTTCCCTTTGTAGTTAGTTCAATCCCAGCGGCTTTTATTGGAGCTCGAGTAAAATTAGATGAGAAGTCATTATCTATTCTTTTTGCCGTTATAATATTTTTAGTTGCTGTCAAAATGCTCTCTTTAAAAAAGGAGATTACTCCAGAAATTTCTGTAAACTGGAAAACTTCTTGGTTAATAGGGCTTCCTGGTGGAGTAATTTTAGGTTTTACAGCTGGCGTAGTAGGAATAGGTGGAGGGATATTTTTAGGACCTGTTTTACTTTTATTTGGATTTGCAAGTTCTAAGCAAACAGCTGCTGCTTGTAGTACATTTGTTCTGTTAAATTCAATCAGCGGCCTTCTTTCTCATATTATTAAAGGTGGAGTGGATATTTTGGCTCTCTTGCCTTTTGGTACAGCTGTTTTTCTTGGTGGTCAGATTGGTTCTTATTTTGGAGCTAAAAAGTTTTCTCCGTTGATTCTCCAAAAAATTTTTGGTAGTATAATTCTTCTCATCGCCATCAAAGTAGGAATGAGAGTAGTTTTATGATTACTTTCGATCAAGCTGTGGAAATGATCCTGAAAAATGTGGCGCCTCTTTCATATCAGGAAATACCTCTCTCTCAAGCTTCTTCTGAGATACTATTTGAAGATATTTATGCCGAAGATGACTTACCTCATTTTTCCAGTTCAGCTATGGATGGTTATGCTTTAATAGCCGAAGAAACAGGAAGTGCTCCAGTCACTCTTAAAATAATAGGAGTAGTAAAAGCAGGAGACAAACCGAATATAAAAATAGAAAAGGGTCAAGCAGTAAAAATAATGACCGGAGCTCCTCTTCCCAAGGGAACAGATGCAATAGTGATGGTAGAAAAAACAGAAGAAAAAAATGGTCAGGTAATAATTAAAGAAGAAGTAAAACAAGGAGAAAATGTTCGTCTTAAAGGAGAAGAAATTAAAAAAGGTCAACTCGCCCTCCCAAAAGGAAGTAGATTGAACCCTTCTTCAATAAGCTTTTTAGCTACCTTAGGAAAAACAAAAGTTAAGGTTTATAGGAAGCCCAAGGTTGCCGTGTTAATTACAGGGAATGAAGTGGTTCCTCCTGAAAAAAAGGTAAAGTTAGGTGAAGTAAGAGATGCCAATTCATACGGTTTGGCTGCTGCATTGAAGGAAATAAATATTGTTCCTTTAATGTTAGGTATTGCTAGGGATAATCCTGAAGAATTAAGAAGGATGATCGACAAAGGGCTGAGAGAAGTGGATGTCTTTCTTATTACTGGAGGGGTATCTGTTGGAGAGTATGATTTAGTCAAAAATATTCTTTCTGAGATGAAAGTGGAACAGATTTTTTGGAAAGTGGCTATCAAACCAGGGAAACCTATTTTTTTTGGCAGAAAAAATAAAAAATTAATTTTTGGTTTACCAGGTAATCCTGTTTCAGTTTTAATTTCTTTTTTAGAATTTGTCAGACCAGCTCTTTTTAAAATGATGGGATACCACAATCTATTTTTGGAAGAAAAAGAAGCTGTCTTAATAGATGAGCTCAAGAAAAAGCCAGGAAGGGTGAATTTTCTCAGAGGAATTATCCAAGAGAAAGATAGCTCTTTATATGTGAAATCATCAGGCCTTCAATATTCTCACACCCTTAGTTCGTTTGCTGTGGCTGACTGTATTATTATTCTGGCGGCAGATTCAGTCTATTTCAAACCTGGAACTAAAGTTAAAATACAGATTCTTCCCTGGAGATGAAAATTGAAAGGAATAGTGTTCTCAATTTGTATTAGTTCACAAAAAGGGACTAAAAAGAAAGAAGTTCCTTCCACTGAAGTTTTGACCAACTGGGGAATAAAGGGAGACGCCCATGCTGGAAAATGGCATAGGCAGGTGAGTTTATTATCCGTTGAAAGTATAAATAAAATGAAAGAAAAGGGATTAGAGACCCATCCCGGAGATTTTGCTGAGAATATCACTACCCAAGGGATTAATTTTTCAAGGGTAAGTATGGGAGATAAGATTTTTATAGATGATAATGTAATCCTTGAAATTACTCAAATAGGTAAAGAATGTCATACGAGTTGCGAGATTCAAAAGATAACAGGGCAATGCATTATGCCTAAAGAAGGAATTTTTACTAAGGTGATTAAAGGGGGAATAATTAAAAGAGGAAGCCAGGTAGAAATAAAGTGTCAGGAAAAATGAAACAACTAAGATTAAGAAATTACAAAATCATATTGATCTTAGGGGGAATGGTTTTTCTCTTTGTTGGAGGTTTTTTATTCCTCCGTGCAAAAGTCTCTATGGTAAAGCAACCAATTTTATTTAACCATAAAAAGCATACTCAAGATGTAGGATTAGAATGTAGTGATTGTCATCTTTATTATAAAAAATATGCCTTTTCAGGCAAACCAACTGTAGAAACATGTTTAAGTTGTCATGAAGAAGCAATCACTCAGAGTCCAGAAGAAGAGAAGATCAGGCAATATGCTAAACAAGGGGAAGAGATTGAGTGGAAGAGACTTTATTGGCTACCAGATGATGTTCATTATTCTCACCAGCGTCATGTGGTTGTCGGAGAAATAGAATGTCAGATTTGTCATGGAAATATTGGCCAAAGTATTGAACCTCCGAGAAGAGCTGAGGTAAAACTTACTATGGGAATGTGTATTGAGTGTCATAAGAAAAAAGAGGTAACCACAGACTGCATTGCTTGTCACAAATAAATAGGTCTTAGTGCCTTGACATTTTGGAGGCTTAGATAAAATGGATAGAAGAGATTTCCTTAAGATTGCTGGGGGAACAACAATTGGGTTAGCTCTCCTTGAGTTTCCCTTTTGTACCCTTGTTCCGAGGAAAAAAATAAGAAAATGGCAAGTTGAGATTGAACGTTGGATACCTTCTGTCTGTCAAGAATGTTCCGGGAGATGTGGAATCATAGTTAGAGTGATAGGTGATAGAGTGGTAAAGATCGAGGGTAATCCTTATCATTCAACTAATAGGGGAAAACTTTGTCCTAAGGGACATGCTGGCTTGCAGACTCTTTATAATCCAGATAGACTCAAAGGACCAATGAAAAAAATTGGAGGCAAAGATTCTAAAGAATGGAAAAGTATTAGTTGGGAGGAGGCAATAGACACTGTAGCTAAGAAATTAATTAATTTAAGGAACTCCGGAGAGCCTTATTCTTTTGTCTTTTGGGAAAAAAACTCTCAAGGAGTTATGTCTGAACTTATAGGAAGATTTTTGGAAGTATATGGTTCTCCTAATCTTATCCAAGATAATTCCTGGGAAGGAATAGCTAAAATTCACTATTTAACTCAAGGAGTAGATAAAATTTTTGCTTATGATTTTGAAAATAGTAATTATATCCTGTCGTTTAGGGGAGACCTCCTTGAAAATTGGCCTTCTCCTATTGAGGCTCATAGGGCTTATGCTCATTTAAGAACACGTAAAACTGGTAAAAAAGCCAAAATAATCCAGATTGATCCCCGCTTTTCTATTACTGCTGCCAAGGCTGATAAATGGATTCCGATAAATCCTGGGACTGAGGGAGTACTTGCTTTAGGTATTGCCTATGTAATTATTAAAGAAGAACTCTATAACAAAAATTTCATTACCAACTATACTTTCGGTTTTGAAGATTGGAAAGATTCAAATGGTCAAACCCATATTGGATTTAAAAGTTTAGTTTTAGCTGAATATCACTTAGACTATGTTTCTGAAATTACCGGAGTTTCGGTTGATACTATTATCGATTTAGCTAAAGAATTTGCGCTCAGTAAGCCATCTGTGGCAGTTATTGGATCAAATACTACCTTTTACTCAAATGGTCTCTACAATGCTCTATCTATTCATTCTTTAAATGCTTTAATAGGAAATGTTGATATGCCTGGAGGAATTCTTACTCAGGATAAAATCCCTTATAGTCCCTTTCCTGAAATAGAAAGAGACAATATTGCTCAAAAGTGTTTATCCATACCTCGCATTGATGAGGCAGAAGGCGAAAAATATCCCTTAGCCTCTCAAGTTCCCTCAGTCATTGCCGAAAAAATAATTAAAGAAGAACCTTATCCTATCAAAATTCTCTTTTTATACCAGGCTAACCCATTATTTTCTTTGCCTGATCAAAAAAACTTAAAGAAAGCATTCAAAAAAATTCCTTTTATTGTGAGTTTTTCCTCTTTTATGGATGAAAGCACTGAGTGGGCAGACCTTATCCTTCCTGATCATACTTATTTAGAGAAATGGGAGGATAACCCAATTTCTCCTATTTCTTATTTTACTGGATTAGGAATTAGTCAGCCAGTTATAGAACCTCTTTATAACACGAAACATACTGGTGATGTAATCTTATCTTTAGCTAAGAAGCTTGGGAACCCAATAGATAGGAATTTTCCTTGGAAAGATTTTAAAGAGCTTCTTTTTTATAAGCTTGAAGGTATTTTTAAAGCTCAAAGGGGGACAATATTTACTGATTCTTTTGAAGAAGCTCATGTGAGACTTTTAGAAGAACGAGGCTGGTGGATTCCTGAATATAAAACCTTTGATGAGTTTAAAAAAGAGTTATTGAAAAAAGGAGGCTGGTGGGATCCAGCCTATTATTATGGTAAGTGGGGTCGTGTGTTGAGAACTCCATCCCGAAAGTTTGAATTCTATTCTCAACTGTTTGAGGAAAAAATAAGAAAAAGTCTGGATTTGAAAGAGGAAAATTTATGGGAAAGTAGAAGAACAGAGAAGAAAATGAAAGAACTGGGAATTAATGCTCGAGGAGATAAGGTCTTTATTGCTCATTATGAACCTCTAAGAATTTCAGAAAGAAAAGAGGAATATCCTTTTTATCTTAATTTCTATCAACCTCTCGCTTTTATGAATGAAAACGGAGCTAACCAGCCCTGGCTTCAAGAAATTGTTGGTTCTTATGTTAACATGAAATGGGACTCTTGGATAGAGATTAACCCAGAGAAAGCTAAAGAGTTAGGAATTTCTGAAAATGATTGGGTTTGGATTGAATCTCCTTTTGGGAAATTTCGTACTCGAGCCAAACTTTTCTCAGGAGCAATGCCTGAAGTGGTCAATATTCCTTATGGATTTGGGCATAAAGCTCTTGGCCAATGGGCAAAAGATAGAGGTATTAATCCTACTGAGCTAATCGGGAAAGATTTTGATAAACTTACTGGTTTACCAGCTAAGTTTTCAACTAAAGTAAAAATTTATAAAGCATGAGGAGAAATACATGACACGATGGGCAATGGTGATTGACTTAGATAGATGCACAGGATGTCAGGCTTGTGTGGTTGCTTGTAAGGCAGAAAATAATATACCATTTGTTTCTCCAGAAGAAGCTTCCCGAGGCAGATATTACTCTTGGATAGAGGTTGTGCCAATAATTGAAGGAGAATACCCTGAAATCCGAGCCAGATTCCTACCCAGGCCCTGCATGCAGTGTCACAAACCTCCTTGTGTTAAGGTTTGTCCGGTGGGTGCAACTTACTTGAATGAGGAAGGATTAGTGGCTCAAGTTTATGAAAGATGTATTGGTTGTCGATATTGCACTAATAATTGTCCCTATACTCTTAAATATTTTAATTGGTATGGTCCTTCTTGGCCCAAAGAAATGGAAAATTATTTAAATCCGGATGTGTTTAAGCGACCAATAGGTGTGGTAGAAAAATGCACTTTTTGTCATCATCGACTTCAGAAGGCAAGAGATAAGGCTCGAGCAGAGAAGCGGGAGCTTAAAGAAGGGGATTATATACCAGCCTGTGTTCAGAGCTGTCCCGCTGGAGCAATGTATTTTGGGGATTTAGATGATCCAAAAAGTATTGTTTCCCTGTTGGCTAAAAGTGCTCGGGCTTTTAGACTTTTAGAAGAATTAGGAACTGAACCAAAAGTGATTTATTTAACTGAAGGAGAGTGGCATGGCTAAGGTAAAAGCTTATGATCAAGACGAAGCCATATTACTTGAACCTATAGTTAAGACTGGCAAAGGATTTTACATCACTGTAGCATTACTTCTTGGTGTTTGTGCGGTGGCTGTTTTTGCCTGGGTATACCAATTGAGATATGGATTAGGGGTGACAGGGATGAATCGTCCTGTGTACTGGGGATTTTATATTACTAATTTTGTTTTCTTTATTGGTATCAGTCATGCTGGAACTTTAATTTCAGCTATTCTTCGCTTATCTCGAGCAGAATGGCGGAGATCTATTACTCGCTCAGCAGAAGTAATCACTGTCTTAGTTCTCCTTTTTGGTGTGGGTAATATTATTTGTGACTTAGGCAGACCTGATCGTTTGCTTAATGTCATTAATCATGGGAAATTCTATTCTCCTCTTCTCTGGGATGTGGTGAGTATTGGAACTTATTTATTCGCCAGTTCCATCTATCTATTTTTACCACTTATTCCAGATATAGCCATAATGCGGGATAGAATTAAAAAGCCAATCTGGAGAAAATGGCTTTATAAAAGTCTTTCCTTGGGCTGGAAAGGAACTGAAAAGCAATGGCGAATATTAGAGAAAGCTATTACTATTATGGCTGTATTAGTCATTCCTATTGCAGTTTCGGTTCACACTGTTGTTTCATATGTCTTTGCTATGACTATTCAGCCTATGTGGCATAGCACTATTTTTGGACCTTACTTTGTAGCAGGGGCGATTTTCTCAGGCATTGCTGCTCTGATTATTGCCATGGCTATTATTCGACGAGCTTATCATCTTGAGGACTACTTAAAACCAATACATTTTAATAACCTTGGTCTTCTTCTCTTGGTTATGACTCTTTTGTGGTTTTATTTTACTTTTACTGAGTTTCTTACTTCTTTTTACGGTGCTGACCCCGCTCATTTAGCTATTTTCTGGGCTAAACTTACTGGAAGATATGCTCCTTTCTTTTGGATAATGGTTCTATGCTGTTTTGTTATTCCACTTATAATCCTATCTAATCGGAAAACAAGGACTATTAAAGGCACTTTGATTGCTTCTGTTTCAGTTATTATTGGCATGTGGTTGGAAAGATTTACTATTGTGGTTCCTACTTTGGTCAATCCAAGACTTCCTTACCAAAGAGGAATTTATCATCCTACTTGGGTGGAATGGACGATCACCTTTGGTGCTGTGGCAACATTTATATTGCTCTATATATTTTTTACTAAACTTTTTCCTATAGTTTCTATTTGGGAAATTAAGGAGGGAAGAGAAAAATCAGTTAAAGAAACAGCGGAAAGAATTAAAACTTATCTTCCTGAAAAAGAGAAACAGTAAGCTCATGATCTCTCGAAAATGGAGAATAAAATGAATTTCCCGAGAAAGAATTTAGCTATTTTAATTTTACTATGGGTTGTCATCTTAATTGCAGTTTTTTTAGCTAAGGATAATGCTGACAATGAGTTTTATCCGTTACCTCAAGATCCACTGAAAGGTAGAAAATTATTTGTTGATAAAGGGTGTGTCAAATGTCATTCGATCTGGGGATCAGGCGAAAAATTAGGTCCAGACTTAGTCCGAATAAGTAAAAATCAGAGTCTCCTTCAGTTGGCAGGATTATTATGGACTCACTCTCCTAAAATGGTTAAAATCATGGAAGAAAGAGGTCTTTCTCGGCCCACTTTTACTCCTGAGGAAATGGGGGCTCTTTTAGCCTATATTTACTATCTTAATTTTTTTGATAAACCAGGTGATTTTTTAGAAGGTGAGAAACAATTTTCAAAGAAAGGATGTAATAATTGCCATTCAATCGGGGGAAAAGGGAAAGAGGTGGGGCCTCCTCTTGATAGTTTCGGCCGGTTTATTTCACCCATATTTATGGCTAATGCCCTCTGGAATCATGGCATTCAAATGGTTTCAATGATGAAAAAAAGAGGGATTAATTGGCCTCAATTTGAAGGTCCTGAAATGATTGACCTGATTGCTTACATCAGGAGCTTTTCCCTCGATGAATCAGAGGAGCGATTATATACTCTTCCAGGAAATCCTAAACGAGGAGAAAAAATATTTACTCAGAAAGGATGCGTTATCTGTCATGCTGTAAGGGGTAAAGGTAGTACCTTTGCTCCAGATTTAGGGGACAAGAAACTTCACAGGAGTGCCACTGAAATTATAGGGACTATGTGGGGACATTCATTTCAAATGTTAGAAGAGATGAAAAGGAAAGGGCTGTCTGTTCCTTATTTCTCTACTCAAGAAATGTCCGATCTTATCTCATATTTGTATTTCATAAGATTTTCTGATGAAAGAGGAAATCCAAAGAATGGGAAAAAACTATTTTCGGAAAAAGGATGTATTATTTGCCATTCAGGAGAAAAAAAAGCAGGAACTGCCCCAGATCTTTCTAAGTCTGAACTCGCATTTAATTCAATTGAATTAGTCTCTGCCATGTGGAATCATGCTCCGGTTATGGAAAAAATGCTTAAAGAAAAAGGTTTAGTTTGGCCAAGATTTGAAAAAAATGAAATGATTGATTTGGTTGGTTATATTAGATCAATAGCTTTCCCTAAGCAAGATTTCCAAGTAGAAAAATAATTAATGAAACTATTGAAAATAATATTTACATTTATTATACTTATTTTCCTTATAGAATTTGTCAAGTTTTAAATGATGAAAGAAGATAACATCAAAGAGAAAAAAACAATAACCAGACGACATTTCTTAGATTTTCTAATAGGAGGTTCTATAGCAGCTACTATCTTTGGTCTACTGGTTCCTATATTAGCTTATCTCAGGCCAAAAAAAAGAAGCGGAGAAGTTGAAGGAGGGAGAATCAAAATTTTAAAAGTATCTGAATTACCCGAGGGAGAAGGAAAACTGGTTTTATACCAAAATAAGCCTGTAATATTAATTCATACCAAGAGTGGATTTTCAGCTCTTTCTGCGATCTGCACCCATTTAGGCTGTATCGTTAAATGGGATGCGGTTAAACAACAAGTTCTTTGTCCTTGCCATGCGGGGATTTTTGATATTAAGGGAAATGTATTAAGTGGGCCTGTACCTCGACCTTTACCTCCTTACAATGTATCAGTAGTAGCTGGTGATGTCTATATAGAAAAAGGATAAAGATAAATATGAAAGAAAAGAGAAAAAAACAAACTTTTCTTGAATGGCTTAATGACCAAATAGATCTTAAAGAAATTCTAAGTTGGCTTACATTTACAGGTTTTATTTATGGCCCTTTAGATAGAAGATTAGAAATAAAAGAAGCCCTTCAAAAAATGCTCAAAAAACCTGTCCCAAAACATGTAAATCATTGGTTTTGTTTTGGAGGGATTACTTTTCTTTTATTTATGATTCAAGTTATCACGGGAACTCTCTTAGCGATATATTATAAACCTACGGCCCACGATGCCTATGCTAGTGTGCAACATATAATGAATGATGTCACCTTAGGTTGGTTAATTAGGCAGATTCATGCTTGGGGAGCCAACTTAATGATCCTAACCCTTATTATTCATATGCTTAGGGTCTTCTTTTATGGAGCCTATAAACACCCTCGGGAGTTAAATTGGACGATTGGGGTTTTACTCCTCCTTCTAACTCTTACTTTTGGCTTTACCGGATATTTACTTCCTTGGGATCAGTTGGCTTACTGGGCAACTACGGTGGGAACAGAACTTATAGGCAGTTTTCCTTTGGTCGGACAATATATTTTAATCATCCTTCGTGGGGGAACAGATGTAACTGAAGTAACCTTAAATCGGTTTTATGCAGTTCATGTAATAATATTGCCTTGGGTAACAGCTGGTCTTATGGCTTTACATTTTATAATGGTCAGACGACAGGGTATTTCAGGACCGTTGTAACAAGATGAGGGTTTTCAAATGATCTTAAGTGATATTATGTAAATTGATGGTGAGAAGATGTATATTATATTGAAAAAAGGGACTTCACAAGAGGAAATCAAAGTTATTGCTGATCAATTGCGAAAAATGGGATTTACCCCGGATATAACCGAGAGTGAGAAAACAGTTATTTCTGTGGGCAAAATTGGAATCTCAGAGAAAAAATCTTTAAAAGAATTTCCTCAGGTAGAAAAAATTATTTCTGTTCTGGAATCAAAAGATTATCGAGAAATTGGACGGCCGTTTTTCCCTAATCATCTTTTAATGGAAGTAATAGTGGCTTATCTAATAATTGGCATTTTGGTTACTTTAGCTATTTTAATGCCCTTCCAATTACATGAGAAAGCTAATCCTTTGGAAACACCGCGAGGAATAAAACCAGAATGGTATTTTTTAGGTGTCTATCAATTATTGAAATACATTCCCAAAAATTTAGGAACAATAGGTTTTATTTTAGCCGTCATCCTTCTTTTCTTTTGGCCTCTTCTTGATAGAGGAAAAGACCGACATCCTAAGAAAAGGCGAAAAGTTATCATATTTGGTACAATTGTTCTTCTTGGATTAATTATTTTGACCATTATTGGCTGGTTTTCAGAGTCTACTAAAACTATTTTTGGCCAAAAATATGAGTTTGATATTAAAGGGATTCCCCATAAGATAGTCGAAAAAGAGTGAAAATGCAAAATGCAAAGTTCAAATGTCAAATTAGGAAACAAAATCCGAAGCACGAAATCCGAAATACGAAACAATTTCAAATGACCAAAATACAAATGACCAAAACAAAAATTGTTCCAGTTTGTTTTGGATTTAGTCCCGAGTACTCGGGATGGATTTTGGATTTGTTTCGGATTTCGATATTCGGATTTCGAATTTTTCAAGCCATAATGATGGAATGGAGCTTATGATACAATTTTTTAAAGTATTTTTAGAAAAACTAAACTGTTATAAAATATTGGGGTTTGCTCTTTCAATTTTGTTGTTAATTGTACCAAGAGTGTATGCTCAAGAAGAAGTTAATTCGTGTTTAGTTTGTCATGAAGATGAAAAAAAGGAATTTGGGGAAAGCATTCATGCTAAAAGAGGATTAGAATGTGTAAGTTGTCACGGAGGCAATCCAAAAGAAATGGAATTAGAAGAAGCTATGTCTCCTAAGATAGGGTTCATTGGTAAACCTGATAAAAAAGAAATGGTTAAACTTTGTGCGTCTTGTCATTCCGATGTAGAAAAAATGAAGCAGTATGGTCTTCGAACCGATCAATATAAGCTTTATATTACCAGTTACCATGGCATAGCCCTTTTTAAAAATAATGACCAAAATGTAGCTGGCTGCATTGATTGTCATCATAATCATCTTATATTGCCTCCTTCTGATACCAGAAGTTCGGTTTACAAAAAAAATATTCCTGAAACCTGTGCCCAATGTCATTCAAATAGTAAATTAATGGGTAAATATGGGTTGCCTTCCAATCAATATGAGGAATACCTAACAAGTGTTCATGGCAAGGCTCTTTTGGAAAAAGGAACTTTAGCTGCTCCAGAATGTGCTCGATGTCATGGAGTACATGGCGCTATTCCTCCGGGAGTGACAGAAGTGGTAAATGTTTGTGGTCAATGTCATGTTAATACTCTGGATTACATAAATCAAGGTCCTCATAAAGATGAAGTGGCTTGTTCTTATTGTCATAACAATCATGCCAACCAAATTCCTTCTCATAGTATGTTTGATACCATGTGTGTTAAATGCCATGAAGAGGATTCTGAAGCTTACCAACAAGGTCAAAAAATTAAAGCATTAATTATAGAAGCCAGTGAAGCAAAAGATCAAGCTATAAAAAAAATAGAAGAAGCAGAGAACAAAGGAATCGAAGCAGGGGAGGAACAATCACAATTGGAAAAAATTAAGACAAATATTATCCAGGTAATTCCTATTCAGCATACATTGTCAGTGGAAAAGGTTGAAGAATATATGAAAGCAGCAGAGTCAATTGCCAAGGAAGTTCTATTTTCTATTGATGAGAAATTTGCTTCAAGAAGAAAACGTAAGGTTGCTTTACTCATTTTTTGGATAGTGCTTCTTCTAATTATTTCCATATTTTATTTGAAAAAACGAGAGGTAGATAAAAGAATGGGCTTTTAATTATGAAAAGACAAAAGAAAAATAAAGGGGGGAAATGTGAGAATTAGAAAAATAACCCTTTGTCTAATTTTTATATTATTTTTGGGGAGTGGGACTTTACAAAGTCAAGTCTTTGATCCATCCCTCTACAAGATAAATAAATTTGGTTATACCAGTAGCTCAATATGCAGAAAATGTCACGAAGGCCTTTATAATTATTGGATTGACTCAATGCATGCCAGATCTTATGAGGATCCTATTTTCCAGATAGCTTATCTCAAGGCTCAAGCTAAGGAAGGAGAAAAAATAAAGGAATATTGTCTTTCTTGTCACAGCCCCACCACTCGAATAACTAAGGATTATGGAATGAATAGAAAAATATCTCATGAAGGAGTAACCTGTGATTTCTGTCATACTATCACTGAGGTTGATCTTTCAGAGGAAGAACCTTTCACTTATCATTTAGGAATAACAAAGTATGGGCCCTATCATGAGGTAGAATCACCAGTTCATCAAACTACCTATTCAAAAATTCATACTGATTCAAAATTTTGTGCTGGTTGTCACGAGCAAAGCTCAAAAGTAGCCCCTCATATCAAAGTTTTAGGCACATATAGCGAATGGAAGGAAAGTCCTTATTCAGCCCAGGGTATTCATTGCCAAAACTGTCATATGCCTAACGTAATAGACATTCCTATTGTCAAACCAGAAATAAAAAAGTCGGATAAATTAGCCACTGCTCATGAATTTATGGGAGGGCATTCTGAAATTAGATTGGAAAAAGCAGCAGCATTGACTTCTCATCTCAAAAGAAATGGAAATAAAATAGAAGTAACCGTTTACATAACCAATAAAGAGTCAGGACATAGATTGCCTACTGGAACCCCAGCCAGAAAAGTGATTTTAACTGTTAATTTAAAAGACAAAGATGGCAAGCAATTGGCTGAAAGGAAAAAAGTCTATCAAAAGGTGCTGATAAACGGGTACGGAGAAATATTGGATGACATAGCGGATATGCTTTTAAAATCAGTTGCTATTAAAAGTGATAATCGAATTGCTCCTAAAGAAACAAGAAAAGAAGAATTTCAGTTTGATATTCCAAGAGGAGTTAAAGATATAATTGTGGAGAGCATCCTTAAATATGAGTTTGAAACTCCAGTAGTAATGACAAGAAGTATGGTGGTCGAGATGGCTCGAGATGTAAAAAGTTCTTCTCAAAAGGGTTGGGTTTTCTTTCGAGGGTCAAGGGGTTGGATAATTGGCATGTTCTTTTTCTTCTTTTTGGGAGCATTGATTGTGTATTTTATTTTTAAACTTTTCTCTTCGAAATAAAATAGAATAATTATTTTTCCAAAAGCCTAAACTAAAATTCATAAGTAAAAAACATTAGTGAGTTTTTCTAAAGGTTTTAGAGCTAATTCTCTATTCTTTTTTATCATAATTGACATCATATTTTTTTACTGGTATATTTTTGTGCGGGCAGGAAAAGAAAATTAAGAAATACCTAACTGCTCACCTGCTGCAGGCTGGTGATAGGCAGGATATTAATATCTTAATTTATTCCTAACAGCAGTAAATAAAAACAAGGAGGTCATTAAAAAAGATGAAGATTAGAGTAAAGTTTTTAATTGGTTTTATTTTAATGGTAATGTTTCTTGGTGCTCAAATAGAAGGAAAATTTTTTCCCTATACCTATCAAGTAAGGACTTTGGACAATGGATTTAAAGTGATTATGATTCCTCTAAAAGGTTCGGGATTGGTTGCTTACTACAGTGTAGTTAGAACAGGAAGTAGGGATGAGTGGGAGAAAGGACATACTGGATTTGCTCATTTCTTTGAACATATGATGTTCAGGGGCACAAAAAAGTATCCGGGATCTGTGTATGACCAAATTATGACTGAAATGGGAGCTAATGCCAACGCTTACACGACCGATGATCTTACCTGTTATTATCTGGTCTTTGCTTCTGAAGATTTGGAGAAAGTAATTGATCTGGAAAGTGACCGCTTTGAAAATCTTTATTATACAGAAAGGGATTTCAAAACTGAAGCTGGAGCAGTATATGGTGAGTTTCTAAAAAGTAAAGCTAATCCTTATTTTCTCTTAGAAGAAGCCCTTTACAATACCGCATTTGATGTCCATACCTATAAGCATACGACCATTGGATTTCAGGAGGATATTGAAGCTATGCCTACTATGTATGACTATAGTAAATCATTTCTCACCAGGTACTATCGACCGGAAAATGTGGTAGTATTAATTGTTGGGGATTTTGATTCAGAGAAAGCATTTTCCATAATTAAAAAGTATTACGGGGATTGGAAAAAAGGTTACGTACCACCTAAAATTACTCTTGAACCAGAACAAAAACAAGAAAGATTTACTGAGGTGGAATATTCAGGAAAAACCCTCCCTATATTAGCAATTGGATACAAATCCCCTGCTTTTACTACAAAAAATAAAGATTGGCTGGCCTGTGATATTTTTGGAGAATTAGCCTTTGGTTCTAATAGCGAAATATTCAAAGAATTGGTTCTAGAAAAACAAATAGTTCAAAGTATAAGTCCATATTTCTCTATTAATCGAGATCCGAATCTAAACAGCATTATTACTATGGTAAAAGAGGAGAAAGATATTAACCAGGTGAAGGAAAGAATTGAGCTTGCCATAAAGAAATTTCAGGAGGAATCGGTTTCCTTGGAACAATTAGAGAGACAGAAAAAAAGAATGAAGTACTCTTTCTTAATGAGTTTGAATGCTCCTGACAGGATTGCCGGGAGATTGGCTCGTTTCGTAGCCTTAACCGGAGGAATTGAAGTGGTAGATGAACTATTTGAGCTTTTGGAAAAGATTACTCCTGAAGATATCCAGAAAGTAGCCCAGAAATACTTTGTTCCTGAAAAAAGGACAGTGGTGGTCTTAAAAGGAGGTAAATAATGAAAAGACTAATTTACTTTTTAATTCCATTCTTTATTTTTGGTTTCTTAGGGTGGGAAAATAAAGCTATACCGGATAATCAATTAGTACTTTTACCAGTAGAAGAAGATCCTACCATTTCTTTCCGAATTTGGTTTAAGGTAGGTTCACAAAATGATCCTCGGGGTAAAGAAGGGTTGGCATATCTTACTTCCCAAATGTTAGTTCAAGGTTCCACTTTAAGTAAGTCTTACGAAAAGATTCTGGAAGAACTCTATCCTATGGCTGCAAGATATAGTGCTCAGGTAGATAAAGAAATGGTTGTTATTACAGGAAGAGTTCATAAAGATAATCTTGAGCAGTATTACCAGTTGCTTAAAGAGGCTATTTTTACGCCAGCATTTGATGAAAAGGATTTTCAGAGAATTAAGAGCGAAGCTTTAAACTATCTGGAAAAATATCTGCGTTATGCTGACGAAGAAGAATTAGGGAAGGCTGCGCTTTACGAATTTATTTTCCAGGGCACACCTTACCAACATCCGAATATAGGTTATGTCAATTCACTGAAATCTATTACTATTCAGGATGTTAAAGAATTTTATAATAAATATTTTATTCGAGACAATGTAATGTTAGGATTAGCTGGGGGATTTGATGATAAATTTGTGAAAGAAGTAAAAGAGGACTTTGCTCAGCTTCCTCCAGGCGAGCCTACTCCTGTGGCGCCTCCTCAGGCTGAAGAAATAAAAGGTTTTGAAGTTTTAATTGTCCAGAAGCCCACTAATTCTACAGCTATAAGTATGGGTTTCCCAGTAGAAATTCTTCGAGGAGATGAGGATTTTTATCCTTTAGTACTGGTTAATTCTTGGTTGGGAGAACATCGGAATTCCTCTTCTCATCTCTATCAGGTAATCCGTGAAGCACGAGGGTTAAATTATGGAGATTATTCCTATATAGAGCATTTTCCGATGGGTGGAAGAAGGCAATTTCCTCCTCCCAATGTGGCTCGTAGACAGCAGATTTTTGAAATTTGGATAAGACCTGTGGAAAGTAAATATGGCCATTTTGCTGCTCGAGCAGCAGTAAGAGAACTCACTAAGCTCGTAGATCATGGACTTTCTCGGGAGGCATTCAAGCTCACAAAAGAATTTTTAAGGAAGTACTACCTTCATTATGCTCCTACACTCGACTATAAGTTGGGTTATATGATGGATGATGTTTTTTATGGTATTTCAGGAAATTACCTTCAATTATTACCCCAGAAGTTGGCTGATCTTACTTTAGAACAAGTTAATCAAACAATAAAGAAGCACCTTCAGGATAAAAATATAAAAATAGTTTTTGTAACACAGGATGCAGAAGGTTTGAAGAAAGCTTTGATAGAGGATTTATCTTCTCCTATTACCTATCGAACACCCAAATCCCAGGAAATCTTGGAAGAAGACAAAGAAATTATCAAATTTCCAATGAAAGTGTCCCCAGAACATATTCATATTATTAAGGTTTCAGATATTTTTGAAAAGCCCTTAAAAGAGCTCTTATAGAAATAGCTAAGCTCTAAGAGGGAATGAAAGTACTAAGCGCCAAATTTCTTGAGTTTTAAGGCATAAGCTAACATTAAAAGAAGAGCATTGACTGCTTGAAAGCGACCCAGATAACCATGAGCGCATTCTAATTCAGTAAATTTTTTTGCCCTATCAGGAATGATATATTTTGAGTAAAGAAGAAAAGGATTGGGATGCCAGGAATGTGATTTTAACAAACTAGGGGTGGAATGATCAGCAGTCACAACCAAGACCTCTGGGTTTAAAGCTAATATTTGAGGTATATATTTATCTACTTGCTCAATTGTCCTTACTTTACCCTCAAAATTTCCATCTTCTCCATAGGAATCTGTCTTTTTGATATGAATGTAAAAAAAATCATAAAAAGCATATTTATCTCTAAGAACAGCAAACGCTTCTTCTATTTCAGAGCCAACATCTACCACTTCCATTCCCACTAATTGAGCCAAACCTTTATACATTGGGTAATGAGCAATAGCCAGTGGAGTTAGTTTAAATAATTCACTCATTGTAGGCAAATGAGGATGCTTGGAAAATCCCCTTAATAAAACTGTGTTAGCTGGAAAGCTTTCTTTAAGAACCTCAGTTGCCTGATTGATAAATTGATTCACTATTCGAGAAGTATAGGTTGCTTCTTCATTCAAAGGGGTGGTATATTTTATTGGTTGGTTTTCTTTCTGGGGATCAGCATCAGTCAAACAATCATATAGATTTTCTCCTTGTAATTTAAGAACAAATCTGTGCTCTTTACCTGGAAAAAGGAAAATTTTTATTTTTTCTATCTCTTTAATTTTATTTTGCAAAAATTGACATAATTTTTTATTTTCTTCGGTTGAAATTCGGCCTGCCCGGCGGTCGATTATTACTCCCTGCTTTAAACTGGCAAAATTTCCCCTGGCAACTAAATCATTTTTTTCTACTTCAATACCAATTCCTAAGGCTTCTAAAATTCCTCTGCCTAAGATATATTTGAAGGGATCATAACCGAAAAGCGCTAAGTGAGCTGGGCCGCTTCCTGGAGTGATTCCCATTAATACAGAATCAGATAAACCACAGATACTTTTTTGAGCTAATTCATCCAGATTGGGTGTGTTAGCAGCTTCTAATTCAGTATGACCATTTATCGGCAGGCCACCCAACCCGTCTACTACTAATAGGACTATTTTCGACTTAGTTTCAACAGCTATCTGGCTAATTAGTTTTTCTCTATCCATAACAAGATATACTCTCGCTCCGTAGAATCCTAAAGGGATCTATACGGGGCTCGTGTATTATGATTACACCGATTGCTCCTTTTATAGTATTTGTGTAATCTTTTTAAAATCTGTGCAATCATTTAAATAAAACTATAAATAAATGTCAAAAAGATGTCAATTTTTACTTGACATTTTAATTTTTTTTTAATTATACTGACTAGTCGGTTTGGAGATTTAAATGACAAAAAAAAAAGAGTTAGAAAGAAAAAATCAAATATTAGAGGCAGCTATTAGGTGCTTTTCTAAAAATGGTTATCACGAAACCACTATGGAAGATATAGTTCAAGAATCAGGCTTAAGCAAAGGAGGAATATATTGGTACTTTAAGAGCAAAAGAGACATTTTTTTAGCATTAATTGATCGACATTTAGAAGAAGATATTGCCTTTTGGGAAGAAACAATAAAAAAGGAAATTACTCCTGAGTTATTTAAAGACGCGGGTGTCCTTTTTTTTGAGAGGCATCAAGAGGACCCCTTTGGGGGGTGCTTTTGGTTAGAGTTTATAGCTGAAGCCACAAGAGATGAGATGATAAGAAAAAAATTAGACGAGGTCTATCAGATGTGGCAGGAAAAAATAAAAAGCGTCCTGGATGAAGCGGTGAAAAAGGGTATCTTGAGGCCTATCAATACCGATTCATTGGCTGTGATCATATTGGCTTGTATAGATGGCTTATTAATTAAAGATTTACAGATTCATAAAAAAAGGGATTTTTCTAAAATTTGGCAGGATTTTTCTGACATTTTATTTAAAGGGATATTATTGAGGAATTAGGAATTGCGAATTGGGGAATTATGAATTACAAGAGATTTGAGGAATTGCCATGTTGGATCAAAGCAAGGGAGTTATGCCAAGCCATTTTTGGTCTAATCAATGAGCCGAAGTTTCAAAAAGACTTCAGTCTAAGGAATCAGCTATGGGGTGCTGCTGACTCGGTCATGGACAACATTGCAGAAGGGTTTGACGCTGGCACCACTCGGGAGTTTATCCGCTTCTTGGGGTACTCCCAGAGATCTTGTAGTGAAGTACAATCCCAGTTATATCGAGCATTGGACTGTGCATATATTAAACAGAGTCAGTTCGATGAGGTTTAGGAGATAGCCTCTGAATGCCGGAAGCAAATCAAAGGATTTAGGAAGTATTTGAGGGATTACGAAACCGGGAGTTGATAAATGATTGAGAAATTCACTTGTTGGGATACCGACTTTTCAAATCCCATAATTCCTCAATCCCATAATTCTTCAATTAGTTTTGTATATATTTTTTTGGCTAATAGACGAACCGACTGGTCGTTTTATGACAGATTATAAAGTATAATCAATTAGGCAATAGAGGGAAAGAGAAAGATGGTCAAGACATTAGCTAAAATTTTCATTAGATATAGAATTATTGTTATTCTTTTTGTGTCATTCCTTACTATTTTCTTACTTATTCAAACGCACAAGCTTGAGGTAAATAATGATATGGATACCTGGCTTCCTCAAAAAGATAAGGTAACTAAGCTCTTCAAAGAAACAGGGAAAATATTTGCTTCTAATTCAGTAGTTTTTGTTATTCTTGATTTAGGAGATGTTTTTACCGAACATTCACTCTGTAAAATTGAAAAATTAACCAAAGCCTTAGAGGAAGTAGAAGAACTCTATAATGTAACAAGCCTGACAAATGCCATCGATATTAGAAAAGTAGAAGATGGGATTGAAGTCCGAGATTTAATAGATGAAATTCCTCACATTCCTCAAAGATTAAAAGAGCTTAAAGAATATATTATGTCTAAAGAGCTTTATAAAAATGTGTTAATTTCAGAGGATGCTCGATACACAATTGTCATAGCCAATATAAAGGATGAAGCTGACGAAATAAAAACTTCACAAAAGATAATAAATGTAACTGAAAAGCTTAATTTAAAAGAGAAGGTTTATATTGGTGGAGATCCAGCTAATAACTTTTATACGGATAAATATATGAATGAGGAATTTAAAACTCGAATCCCTTTTATTATTTTAATAATGTGCTTAATTCTTTTTCTTGGGTTTCGGAAATTGAGTGGGATTCTTCTTCCTCTTCTTTTAGCTGGAATTAGCGTTGTTTGGCTGTTTGGTATTGAAGGTCTTTTTGATGGCACAATAAATATGCTCACTGTGGCAGTGGTTATTTTATTAATTGTTATGGCTTCAGATTATACGGTTCACTTTTTAAACCATTATTTCCGGAAAGGAGAACCAATATCAAGTGTAATGGAAATAAGTTCACCAATTTTTATGTCTGCTATCACCACTATGGCTGGGCTTTTCACCTTTGCTTTTACCAGAATATCAGTGCTTCAAAATTTTGGGATTTCTATAGCTATCGGATTAGGGATAGCTATGAGCCTGACAATCGTTTTTCTACCATCAATTCTTTCTTTTGGAAATTTTAAAGCTCAAAAAATAATTAAGAAAAAAGACATTATTATTCCCTTCCTCAGTAAGATTCAAGAAATAACCTCTAAGAATTATAAGAAATTCTTTGTTTTCTTATTAGTCATTGCTCTTTTCTCCGTGATCGGGATTTTTAAAATTTATACTTCTACCAATATGGCTGATACTCTTCCCAAAAATAGTTCCCCCCGGAAAGCAATGAAGATTCTCCAGCAGAGATTCGGAGGTTCTTATCCAGTCATTTTATATTTCAAGGGTGACTTTAGAAGTCCTATGCTTTTAAGAGTTATTCAAAAAGCAGAAAATTTCATGAGGTCAATTCCTCTCCTGGGAGCTCATCTTTCAGTAGTGGATTTTTTAGCTGAGGAGAACTGGCTTTTAAACGGATATTTCTCTATCCCTGAAACAAAAGCTCAAGCTGATAATCTATACTTCTTCTTGGAAGGGCAGGAGTCTTTGAAACGAATTATTACCGAGAATAAGGAACAGGGTATTATTAACACTTATATTAAAGATACAGAAACCAAGATCAACACTAACACGGCTAACCAGATAGATGAATTTATTTTCCAAGAACTTACTAATCCAGTAGTCAGAATAAATACTCAAGATCTTACTGAGACTGAAAAGATAAATCTTTACTCAGTAATAAGCCAGGAACTCGCTCAAGAAATAAATTGGCTCACTCAAGCTTATGCTCAGAAAAAGATTCAAAAAGAAAATATTAAGAATATAATTTTTAGGGAGATAATAAAAGAATCTGGAAAACTTAACCTCTCACAGAGAGAGAAGATTATCAGAGCATATCTTGAGAGTGAAGAAGCAGAGATTGAGCTTGAAAAAGAAAAAATAGAGACAATAATAAAACTCTTTCCTGAGGATTATAATGAGAAAGGAATTTTTAAATTTTTGAGTGAGATATTACCTACTGAAGACAGTGAAGATTTAAAAGATTTGGCAGCCAGTCTTTCTATCAAACTTAAAGAAGCTTTAAGAAAGCAAAGAGTTGAATTTTTATGGAATAAAATAAAAAATTTTCTTCCAAATAAAGCCAAAAACAATGAGAATTACAGGAAAAGAGTTATGGGTCTTTTATGGCAAGGTTTTACAGAGAATCCAATAATAAGTTTGAAAGAGTCTATTAAAATAAAAATCCCAGAAGATAATATTATAGAAAGACTTGATTTTGAAGTAAAACAGACCGGAACTCCCTCTTTTGGCAGAAGATTTCTTTTTCTCCTTCATCACAGTCAGATTCAAAGCCTTGTTATGGCAACAATCATTGTTTTTCTTTTCACTTTTTTAATTCTTCGTTCCTTGAAAGGAGCTCTTATTTCAATTATTTCTGTTCTCTTTCCTTTTCTTTTGACTTTAGGTTTTATGGGCTATTTCCGCATCCCTCTTGATTTCGGCACAGTGTTAACTGGAGGATTAATCATTGGCTTAGGCATTGATGGAGCGATTCACTTTATGCACCGCACCAGAAAAGAAATAAAAGAAGGAAAAGATATAGCCCAAGCTATTTCTTTAACTGTAACCCAAGTCGGTAAAGCAGTAGTTGCTGCTAATTTTACTACTATGGCTGGTTTAGGAGTTCTTCTTACCTCCTCGCTTAAAATTATCAGGAATTTTGCGATAGTGAATCTTGTGGCTTTAATTTTAGTAACTTTGTCAGTCTTAACTCTAATCCCGACATTAATAAGAATTTTGGGATTTAATCATAATCTCGTTAATCGCAAATCGTGAACCGTAAAAATGTTTTTTCAATTTACGATTTACAATTTACGAATTAAGGAGGCTGAAAATGAGAAAAAGGATTAATTTTTTGGGACTTATTGGGATAATACTGATTTATGTTCAGTTAAGTTTTTCTTTAACTGGTGATGAAATTTTAGTTAAAGTTGAAGCAACCCAAAAGGCTTCCAAAGACAGTCAGGGAGTAATAAAGATGATTATCGTCAGTAAAAGAGGAAGTAAGAAAGAGAGGATTATAAGATTTTGGGGAAAAAGAGGAAAAGGGGAAAATAATGATTTGCAACTTTTAGTATTTTCTTCACCAGCAGAAGTAAAAAATATTGGATTTTTAGTTAAAGCCGAAGATCAGATGTATCTTTATCTTCCTGGTTATCGAAAAGTAAGAAGAATTGCCTCCCATTCAAAAAGACAGAGCTTTGTGGGATCAGATTTTTCTTATGAGGATATATCTCCCTTCTATTACACTAAACACTATCAAGCAGAACTTAAGGAAGAAACAGAAAAATCTTATCTTTTAGAACTTAATAGGAAGCCTGACTCAGACAGGGCTTATTCTAAAATTTTAATGTGGGTGGATAAAGAAAGCTTTCTTCCAAATGAAATGGAAATGTATGACAATTCAGGAAAGATTTGGAAAAGAACGGAGGCTTCTAATCAGGAGAAAATAAAAGGATATTGGATTTCGAGAAAGATTAAATTAGAAGATATTAAAAAAGGTGGATTCACTACTCTTATATTTGAACAAATTGACTTTGATTTAGGGTTATCTGAGACTATGTTTACTACCCGCAGTTTAAAAAGAGGGGGAAAATAAGTTTGTTATTGGTTATTGGGGAATGATGGATTATGGATTAAGGAGGAAGAGATGATAACAAGAAGAAAAATACTTGTTACTCTCGGAGTGATAATTATAATGACAGCCTTAAATAGTTTTTCAATTGATTTTCCTGGGTATTTAGAATTATGGAAAAGAGTAAAAATTCAAGATAAAAATATTCCTTTTATCGGACTTTACAGTAATTTAAGAATTAATGCTCAATCTCAGTTATCAGATAAATTAATTTTTTATAGCAGCTTAGATTTTAGATTTTATGACTTTGATGAAATTGAACAGGGTTCCAATTTATCAGAATTAGAAAGTATTTCACCAGTAGATATCACTTTATGGGAAGCTTATGCTGACATTTCTG
>JBHIEE010000028.1:0-26954 GCA_046760445.1 Candidatus Aminicenantia bacterium | reverse complement strand
CGACAGGCAGGAACAGGCAGGCAAATATTTAAATACAAAATCCAAAAACCATGTAGCTTATTTTTATATATTTGAAATTTGAACATTAGTTATTATTTGGGATTTGGATCTTGGGATTTGGAATTTAGTTTCTTCTTATTCTTTGCTCTCTGCGTTCAATTTCTCCTTAATTTTTTGCCACCACTCGATTCTTCTTTTTATCTCTTTTTCCAAACCTAAATTGCCTGGACAATAATATTTCCTCTTTTTCAGTCTTTCAGGCATAGTTTCCATTATTGTTGTTTTCCCTTCAAAACTATGAGCATAAAGATATCCTTTACCATAACCTAACTGGCTCATTAATTTGGTTTCTGGATTCCTTAAATGAAGGGGCACAGGTTCAAACTGAGTCTCCTCTGCATCTTTTAAAGCTTGACTAAAGGCAAGATAAGCACTATTACTTTTTGGCGCAGAAGCGAGATATATAACTGCTTCAGCTAAAGCTAATTCTCCTTCTGGAGATCCTAAAAAATCATAGGCTTCTTTGGCTTTTAACGCAATAGACAAAGCTTGCGGGTCAGCTAATCCAATATCCTCTGAAGCAAATCTAACCAAACGCCGAGCAATATAAATTGGATCTTCTCCTCCAGCTAACATTCTAGCTAACCAATACAAACTGGCATCAACATCACTATTTCTCAAGCTTTTATGAAGAGCTGAAATCAAATTGTAATGCTCTTCACCTTTTTTATCATAGAGAAGAATTCTCTTTTGGAGAGCTTCTTTAACCTCATTAGAAGTAATTTTTTTCTGATTAGTATGAGTAGTTAATTCAGCTGCTATTTCTAAGGTATTGAGCACTCTTCTGGCATCTCCATTAGAATAGACAATAATCATCTGGACAGCCTCTGGGGCGATATCCAATTTATACTTTCCTAATCCTCTTTCTTCATCATTTAAAGCGTTTTTAATAATCTTAATCAGACACTCTCCAGAAAGAGGATGCAAAACAAGGACTTTTACTCGAGAAAGTAAAGGAGCAATTATTTCAAAAGAAGGATTTTCAGTAGTCGAACCAAAAAGAATGATATCTCCTCTTTCGACATAAGGAAGAAAAGCATCCTGTTGGGCTTTATTAAAACGATGAATTTCATCAATAAAAACTGTAGTAGGCTGACCAAATAGAACTTTGTGATTTTTAGCTTCCTCCATAACTTCTTTAACTTCTTTTATCCCAGCTAGAACAGCGCTGAAAAAGACAGATGGATATTTAAATTTATTAGCCAGAATTCGAGCTAAGGTAGTTTTACCTGAACCAGGAGGACCCCAGAAAATTATGGATACTAAATATTCTTTTTCAATTAATGTTTGAAGGATTCTCCCTTTTCCAGTTAAGTGATCCTGTCCGTAGAATTCATCCAGCGTCTCAGGACGCATTCTTTCTGCTAAAGGAACTTTCTCTTTCAAATTTTTCATACTCTTAATAAAATTATATCAAATCAAGATTTAAGAAACAATTTTAAAAGCACTTAAGCTCCATACAAATTGCTATATCGTTCTTTCAATCTTGACTGAAAGTTAGATTAATGCTATTTTTTGATTGAATTTATAAGAGAACCAAAAAATTAATAATGGTTGAACTTCCTGAGAAGCTTTTCTACAAAATAAATGAAATTTCACGAATAGCCCAGGTGGAGTCTCATGTAATAGATTATTGGGAAAAAGAATTCCCAATTCTTAATGCTGGGAAAAACCGAAAAGGAGAAAAAATTTTTCGCCAAAAAGATATCCGGATAATCCTAAGAATAAAAGAACTATTAACCAAGGAAGGACTAACTATTGCTGGAACAAAAAGAAGAATTGAAGAAGAATTTGGTAATAAAGAGAAAACACCCACTCATCCCGATTTACTAAAAAAAATGTTATATCGAATAAAAATTCAGCTCGAAGAAATATTGACAACAATGGAAAGAAATGATACCAAATAATCTGAATTTCGAAGAAATTCAAATTATGTCGGGACGTGGCGCAGCCTGGTAGCGCATCCCGAGTGCTCGGGACGTGGGGTCGGCGAAAGATTGCAAGATTTTATGACGATTATCGGAAATTCAGATAATTCCGAAAAAACGGGACGTGGCGCAGCCTGGTAGCGCACACGCTTGGGGTGCGTGGGGTCGGCGGTTCAAATCCGCTCGTCCCGACCACTATTCTGCAAAGCAGAATTAGCCATTGGTAACTGGTAATTGGTTACTAAATGTAGGGTAACCCTTGTAAGGTTGCATTTCTTTATTCGCAAAGCTAAAGCTTTGCCCTACAAATTCAAATAAAAATGAGTTTAATACTACTTACTAATGATGATGGTTTTTATTCTTCAGGAATAGAAATTCTTTCCAAGAAGCTGAAAAAATTAGGACAGGTCTTTGTTGTTGCGCCTGATCGAGAAAGAAGTGCTATTTCCTATGCCCTTACTCTTCATCGTCCCCTTCGGGCTGAAAAAATCAGAGAAGATTTCTATACGATCGATGGTACTCCAACTGACTGTATCAACTTAGCGATTAAAAAATTATTGCCTAAAAACCCTGATTTAATTATTGCTGGAATTAATAAAGGAGCCAATCTTGGTGAAGACACTACTTACTCAGGCACAGTTTCAGGAGCAGTGCAGGGAACATTATTTAACATTCCTTCATTTGCTATTTCAGTCATTCCTGATAAAGAGGGAATTCATGCTTTTGAATTAGCAGCAAAAATTACTCTCAAAATAGCCAGGTGGGTTTTAAATAATGGACTTCCTGAGGAAACAACTTTAAATATTAATGTTCCTCCTCCGCCGATCAAAGGAATCAAAATGACTAAATTAGGAAAAAAAAGGTATAACCCGGATATAATTGAAAAAATTGATCCCAGGGGTAGAATTTATTACTGGATTGGAAACGGCAATCCTCAAATTTCAGGGGATGAAAATACTGATGTGAGAGCAATTGAACAGGGTTTTATTTCAATCACTCCACTTCGGCTTGATTTAACTGACTATAAAGCTTTAGTCTATCTTACAAAAAAAGACTTATCATCAATCAAACTCGACTAAAAATGAATATTCTCAGAAAAATCTATGACTGGGTTCTCCATTGGGCAGAAACTCCATATGGCTCCTTAGCCTTGTTTCTCTTAGCCTTTGCTGAATCTTCTTTTTTCCCTATTCCACCTGATGTGCTCCTTATAGCTTTGGTGCTTGGTTCCTTCACGAAAGCTTTTCGCTTTGCCCTCATCTGTTCCTTAGGTTCAATCTTAGGAGGAATATTTGGCTATTTCATTGGATACAAACTTTGGTGGTCTTCCCCAGGAGTCTACTCAGAAATTGCACTTTTCTTTTTCAAGTATATTCCTGGATTCACTGAAAAGCTTTTTCAAGCTGTTAAACTTAAATACGATGCTTGGAATTTCTGGATTGTTTTCAGTGCTGGATTCACTATTATTCCCTACAAAATCATTACTATTAGTGCTGGAGCTTTTAATGTCAAATTTTCTCTTTTTTTTATAGCTTCAGTTATTAGTCGTTCTGCCCGATTCTTTTTGGTCGCTGGATTGTTTCGTATTTTTGGAAAAAGAATCAAGAATTTCATTGAGAAATACTTCAATCTTCTTACTTTTTTATTTTTTATCTTACTGATTGGTGGCTTTATTGTTATCAAAGTATTGATGAAATGAAGCTGGAAACAAGAAGCAGGAAGCAAGATGAAATTAGACTTATTGATTTCTGTTATATTTTTTTGTTTTTTTATTTCTTAGTTCTGCATTTATTGATAGTTTTATCATAATTGAATTTCTGATAAAATAGTTTTGCAAATCGTAAATGTTATAAAAGAAAGAATTTTTTGTTTTACAGTTTGCAGTTTACGATTTACGAATTACGAGATTCGGGGAGTAGCGCAGTCTGGTTAGCGCGCAGCATTCGGGATGCTGAGGTCGTCGGTTCGAATCCGATCTCCCCGATTTTTCCAGGATAACCTATAATAGATTCTTGATGAAAATTTTTAAGAATATAATATTTACCCTTTACTCCAAAAGACAAGAAACTGTGCGATAGTGGGGTGGATTAAAACTTCTCTTTAATTTTAAATTATACTTGATTATCTCAGGAGATGATTACGAATAACTTATTCCTTCAACCTTTATCACTGGTCTCAGAATATAACTATCCTTCTTCCCTCTTTTAATCACTTTTATTGATTTCTCAGCATCAAAATCCAAAATAATTTGTATTGTGCTTTTTTCTTTCACCTCAAATTGAACCGGAATTTTTATCTCCTTGCTGGGGACTTTCATTTCATATTCAACACCATCAATAATTATTCTTCCAGAGACAACTGACATTCTAATTTGATTATAATGACCTTCTTCTAACTCAGTTTCCACAATTGGAGTGGGATTATTTTTTAAGGCTAATAAATCAAATTCCTGTTCTTCTTCTGAAACAACAATAAAATTAGCAGGAGCAGCCTTATGAACTCTTATTTTATTTATGGTAACAAAAATATTCTGAGCGTTATCAATTGGTTTATCCTTAAGGGTTAACTCCAAAAATCCTAATCTCGCACTCTGGTTAGAAACTGACTCTGGAGTTGAAGAAAGAAAAGCCTCATCCGGCGAAGTTGGAGAATTGGAGCAGTTAATCAAGAATAAAATAAAAAATAAAGGAATAATTAATAGAGCACCAATTTTCTTCATTATCTTCCTTCCTTTTATAGTAATAATAAGTTAGAAATCCTTAAAAGTCAAGTTCACGAAGAAATTTTATTAGTCTAATAATTATTAGGATTATTAGAACTCTCTCAAAAATTTATCATTGCATTTAATAAATCAATTTCATAAAATTAAAAAATATTAAAAACAATTTGTAATTTCTATCTCTCCCGACAAGTATTAGCTCAAATAAATAAGAAGTATATAAAATTAAATTTTGAGTTAATTTAACATTAAGAATTTATATTTTTTAATTAAGCTGTTAAAGGATAACTAAAATTTATTATAATGGATTATGTCTATTAATCTTCTCTTTGGAACATGTAGCCTGTCTTCTTGATCTTTCCAATATTTAATTGAATGTTTTACTTCTTCAACAATCGGTTCCTCATCAGGATAGCCCAGAGCAAGAACAGAATCTATTATATAATTAGATGGAATTTCTAATATCTGGGAAAGTTTTTTTCTATTTATTGATCTTATCCAACAGCTTCCAACTCCTTCTTCCAGAGCGGTTAATATCATATTTTCAAAAGAAGCACCTACGTCATATTCATAACCTTTTTCTTTTATCGACAAATTAATTAAACCTATAATATATGCTGCTGGTTCATAACCAGGCTTTGGTTTGCCTTCATCACCGAGGTAATTAGCCCAGTTTAAACAGTCAAAAATTTTTTTATTCAATTTACTGTTAAAAACAATTATATATTCTAATGGCTGAAGATTAGCAGCTGAAGGAGCTAATCTTCCTGCATTGACAATTTTCACCAAAAGTTCCTGCTGTACTGGTTTGGATTTAAATTGTCTGATTGATCTTCGGGCAATGATCAAATCATAAAAAGAAGAGAATTTTGCTTTTTTATTAACCTGCGATTTTTCTGTTTCTTCGCTCATTTTTTCCTACCACACTCTGTCAGAACAAAATGTGACTAAAGTCACTAATTTTGGTCCTCAATTTTGCAGTCAAATGAAAGGTTCAAACAAAAAAAGAATCTTCCAATTCTTGTTTTTCAAGTGCCGGAGGAGGGATTCGAACCCACACCCCGATTGCTCAGGACTGGATTTTGAGTCCAGCGCGTCTACCAGTTTCACCACTCCGGCTACTTGGAAAATTTTATTTTAATTTCCATTTAATGTCAAATTAATAAAAAAATTCAATTTTTTGGAGCTGTTACTCGAACATAAAATTTATGCTTAGAATTTTATAATCAGTTAGTTAAATAAACTAAACAAAAAATTTAATAATAATCAATCAATCATAAGATATTTCGAATCAATAAGATAGATGATGACTAAAATTTGTTCAAAATGTTATAACTTCAATTTTTTTTGTCACTTATCTCATTTATAACAAACTTTTCCACAAGGTTTTTCACAGATTTTGTGAAAATCAAGAATTGAACAGTTCAGTGGGTGATTTCTGTGTTTTCTTAATCACTTGATCCTTAAAAGAAAGAGAAGAATCAGATGATTCATCAAGAATGATTTTCTCAACCCTAATCATTGGAAAGAAAACAGTAGATAAATTAATTGAACTCATATTTCTCAGCCAATCATTAAAAGAATTGATATTTAACCCCTTAACTTGAACTCCTTCAGGCTTAAGCGAAATTAGTCTTCCCCAGAATTTTTCCTTAGGGTTATTAAGATAAATAACTACAAAAGAATCCTCTTTGATTCGATGCGTCTTCATAACTAAAAAATTTCCTTGGACTGTAGATTTTTAAACCCACAGCCCAAGAATTTCATTAATTTACTGATCAGCGTGAAATCAGAATTTGAACTTAATTCCTGCTCTCACTGAAACACTGGACAGGTTAATCTTTGCTTCTCGGACATTGCTTAAATTTGATCCCCCAGGCTTATCATCATCAAAACCTAGCCAAGGATATTCCTTTCCCGTAACTGTAGAACGCCAATCAAACGACCAGAGAGTTACATCCTTTTCAGTTCCATTACTATGACTTCCAAAAAAATCCTGTTCCCAGTCTAAATCCCCGGTTAGTCCTTTCAGCTGAGCGTATCTTCCAACACCTTCAATCACAAAAGCCATATTTGGAGAAAAATTGAATTCCAATCCCAAACCACCATGTAATCCTAAAGCATTGGATTTGCCCTTCCAACTCTCCTTATATTTTTCAAGACCATCATCCGATTCATAATTATAGTTCCAATTGACTGTTCCTAAGTAATAGCCTATTCCAGCATTGGCTGTAAGACTCATCATATCTCCCATAGGTAAACCAAAATAAACACTAAAGGTTATCGGAATAGCACTTACCTTTTGCTTGGCAGTGTCTTCATAAGTAGTTGGAAACCAAGTGCCCCAAGTATTCTCCACTGTGCTTTCCTTACTCGCTGAAAGATAACCCACTCCAAATCCCATTCCTAATTGAGGAGTAAAATTAACAATAACCTCGCCCTTCAAATCAAATCCAATATGAACTGGTTTAAATTCCCCATCTACATTAACATTCGTCCTATCATCCCAATAATCAACTTGACTTTTTAAATAAGTATTTATATCGCCGCCAGAAAGATAACCCATTCCTCCTGAGAATTTCACACCAAATCCAATTCCAGGGCCAGGAGAAGGTTGATAAGCTGGTGCTGGTGGTTGAGGAGGTGCTGGTGGCGGCGGAGGTGGTGGAGAAATAGGTTTTTCTTCAACTGGTTTCTCGGTTATTACCTCGACTACACTGGAATGAATATATCCAGTAACCACAAATCCTTTCTCATCAGGTGGCAGATTCACTCTAAACCACTCTCCTATTTGCTCATCTGACTCCAAAATCGCTCCTAAGGGTGCCGTACCTATAACTACACTGTCAAGAGATGGTTTTAATCTAATATTAGCTTTCTCAACGGTCATTCTCAGTTTTAATTCAGCTCCATTACTCATTCCTGGCAATAAGAAAATGAGCAGAGAACTTAAAACCCCCAAAGAAACTACCCTTTTTAGATTTTTCATTTTTTCCTCCTTGACTTTTTTATTCTCTATAAACTAAATCACTTATACATTATTTTTTAGTGATTCTCACCTCCCTTTAACTGAGAATTCTAAATGCATCCCCTTTTGCCTTATTAAGAACAAAAACAATTAATTTATAACCCAAAATTTATTATTTTGCAATAGGTTTATTCAATTTTTTAAAATTTAAATTTTAAAAAATTTTGCTGTTTAAAGAATGATCAGAGGAGTAAAATCTTAGTTGAGCAGCCAGAAAGGCTATTTTCAGCCATCCACGACTGGCAATAAATATCTGCTGGATAAATAAAAGAACAACTATTGTCACTAAAGAATCTACAGGAATTAGCTGCTTAAGAGCAAAATAAATTCCAAATAAAATTAATCCAGCAAAGAGGAGCGAATAGTAAAGGGCTAAAGTTTGTGCCAATTTTTTAAAAACAAATTTAATTATTTTAAGTAAAGAACTGAAAACCTTCCGACAATTCTCATTTACTATTTTAATCCGAGTATAATCCAGAATCATTTTAATTAAAAAAATCAAAAATAGACCAACTCCGATTCTTACCCAGAAAAGATAATATGCTAACTGTTCATTTGCTCCGTGATTAGTTAAAACTTTGCTCAAAAAACTCATTAAGAAATAAATACCTATCAAAGCAATCCACAAGATTAAAGAATAGATCGCTAATCGGAAAAATCGACCAAAAAACTTACCTCCTCCCTGGAAAAAGACTTGAGCAAAGCTCTCCTTATTATTCTCAAAATAATTTAACTTTCGAGGATGAGTGAGGGTAAAGAGAATTCCACCAGAAAGAAAAATGGAAACTAAGAAATAAATAAAGAATAAAATAAAAATCATAGAGAAAACACTTCGAATTGATTCTCCTTGATAAGCTAACAATTCAAAGAAAAAATTAAAATCGAATTTTTTCAATAGCTGGTCAGCCGTTAAATTGCTTCCTATCACCCTCGATAATATCCTGAAGGCCTGAAAAAAAACGATTAACCCGAGCATTAAATTAAATATCCATAAAAGAAAAACCATCTTTGGCTGAAAAGTAGCCTCTTTAATCCCTTTATAATAGCATTTTAAAATTCTCACTTCCTTTCCTCCTCTGTTTAAAAAGATATAGAAGCTAATATGTTTTGAAAATTAAACATCACGCTTAAGGCATATTTCAGTGGAGATGTTTTATTACCTCTTAAAGTTCGAGAATTATTGATAAAATTTACATCAATGACAATCTTTCCCTCAGGGTCTAACTGGGCACATTTAATTTTTTTAGGTTTAAAATAAATAAATCTTTTCCATCTTTCCTTACCATCCCATTTTTCAATAATCTTCTCCCCATCCTCAAATTCAACTAATATTTCTTGAGGAAAAATTAACTCGCCTTTTCTTATTACCACTACTTCATTCTTATATATTTTCTCCTGCTCCCGGCTTCCTGCTTCTTGCTTCCTGTCTTTTGCTTCCAGTTTCTTGCCTCCTGCTTCTAGTTTCTTGCTTCCAGCTCCCGGCTTCTTGTCAAATATTCCTTTTTGCTCTTTAATCAATTCACACTTAACTTCTCCAATAGCATAATCTAACTTATCTGGGCTATACATAAACTGATTAAAAAACCAGGTTAAATCTTGACCGCTGACTTCCTGGGTAGTAGCAATAAAATCTTCAGTAGTTGGATGCTTGAATCTCCATTTTTCAAAATAAGCTCTCATTATTTTCGACATAACATCTTCACCAAGATAGTTTTCTAAAGTAAGAAGCATTAAAGCAGCTTTGGAATAGGAATTTATACTATAACTTCCCCTGCTATAGAACTCCCAGGATTTCTTTAAGATGGGGTCCATTTTTCCAGAAGCAATTACCTGAAGTCTCTGTAAAATCAAGTCACTGATTTTAATACCCCACAGTTTGATCATAGAACTTTCTGAGCCATAATATTCAGTCATTGCCTTTATTTCAGAATAAGTATTAATTCCTTCATCAAGCCAGGCTTCTTCAAACTCATTAGATCCCACTATTCCATACCAGTAATTGTGTCCAAATTCATGAATAACTACCATTTCAACCATTAATAATCCCTTGGGTAACCAGGATATTGAACCGCCTGTAATTAGGGTTGGATATTCCATTCCTCCAGCACCCCATGCTGCAGGAGCAGGATCAACAATAGTTATTGTCTGATAAGGATAAGGACCATAGTTAATCGAATAAAATTCGATTGCTTGTTTGATAGCCTTTAAATATCTCTTTTTTTGATTAAGGTGTTGTTTATGAAGCAGCAAAATTATTTCAGTATTTACTGGTAAATCTTTCAATATGAACTTTTCTCTAAATACCTTAAAATCAGGACAAGCTGTCCAAGCAAAATCATGGACATCTTCTTGATAATAAGTATATGTCTTGGTCCCATCATTATGAGCGATCTCTTTCACTCTCTTCCCTGTGGCTCCCACTACATATTCCTCGGGAACAGTAATATCTACTTCATAAACTCCATAATCAGCAAAAAATTCTGAATTTAAATGGTATTGGTGACAGTTCCATTCCCCGCGCCAGAGAACACCAATTTTAGGAAACCACTGTCCGACCATGTAAAAATTATCTTTAAACCCACTCCTGGCAAAAACCTTAGGTAATTTAGAATAAAATTCAATATCCAGGGTAATCTTCTCCTGAGGAGGAATTGGTTTTGGCAAACTAACTTTCATTACAGTTTGATCATCTTTGTTATTATCGTCTGGTTGAATATATTCTATAGTTGAAGTTAAATCTGAACCATTTAAAATCTTAATCGACTTAATTTCAATATAGCCCCAGTGTTCTGGATCAAGTTTATATCTTCGATGAAAACCTCTACTTTCTTTCATAAAAGTTGACCGATTATTTTTAAAGGCATTCAAATAAAGGTGAAATTGAAGTTCTGAAATAAACTTATCTGAATTATTTAGCCAGGTTAACTCTTCTCTGCCAACAACAGCTTTTTCCCCTGGAACAAGCTTGGCCTGAATTTTATAGTAGACAATCTGCTTGCTCAATCCAGCAAAAATCAATTGGATGGAAAAAGTGAAAAGAATTATGGAGAAAAGAATGAATTTTCTCATTTTAAACTCCCTTTATGATTTCAGCATTGTCAAACTTAACCACAGAGGTCACATACTTTATTAAATCCCAAATCTCAAGCATCAAATCCCAAACAATATCTAATGACCAAATACTTAATGATCCAAATAGATTTTTTGAGAATTTGGGATTTTGATATTTGGAATTTGTTTGTAATTTGGTCCCGAGTACTCGGGATGGAATTTTTCATTCATCTGTGTTCTCAGTGGTTTTCATATTCTTTTTGATACTATTATGATTTCTTCTGACATTTTTAAGTCCAAAATTTAGTCAAAAAATTTTCAAAAAACTGATGAAAGACTTCCAGAAAACTGTAACCCTTCACTGGCGCTGGAATGAAAGAGAGAATAAAAACAATTAGAACTACCACTCCCAAATATCTTCTTTTTAAACTTAGAGAAGTCACTTCATCAGCAATTCTTGGGTGCTTTAAGCCCATAATAAAAATAATGAAAGCCCACAAAAACCAGCCCATCCAGAAAAAAATTCCCATGAGGATAAATAAAATGAAGAAAAAACGAGCAACAATAGTTGCTTTTCTGCCAAGTAAAGAATAGGCAATATGTCCTCCATCGAGCTGACCAACAGGAAACAAATTAAAAGCTGTCACTAAAATCCCTACCCAACCAGCAAAGGCTATAGGATGGAGAATAACATTGTACTCCCAGGGAATCCCTTTTAGAATTAATTTAGCTGCGATCTGGAGAATTAATGGGTCACCAAATATTATTGTTCCCTCCTCAGGAAGGGAAGTGACCACTTTCGAAGCAGAAAGTCCATAGAAAACAGCTGGAAGAGAGAGAAAAAAACCAGCTAGAGGTCCCGCTACTCCAATATCAAATAAAGCTTTTTTAGTAGTTATTGGGGATTTGATTTTAATAAAAGCACCAAAGGTACCAATAAAAGTTGGAGCAGGCATGAAATAAGGTAATGTTGCTTTAATCCGATAATATCTGCAAGTCAAGTAATGTCCCAGTTCATGAGCGAGAAGAATTCCCATCAGCGTGGCTGAATAAGCCAGAGCTAACAGCAAAATTTTTTCATCTTTAAAAATTGCAATATTTTGAACTAGTTCAACCTCCTGAGATATTTCTTCACTATAAATAAAACTAAAGCTTAAAATAATTCCAACAAAGAAAGTAGAGAAGATAGTCGCAATAAACAATAAAATATTCACCCATATTCTTGGTCGCGAAGTTAATTTGTAATGTTCTGAAAGATCTTGATTTAATTCTTTGGAAAATTTATTCTTTTGGTCCAATTTATTTACTAATAAAAAAGGGGCGATTTTTGGAAAATCGCCCCCTTTAAGTCAAATCCGAAATTAAAATCAATTTTTTTACACTTTTGGCTCTAAATCAGGATGCAACCTTTTGAATTTCTCTAATAATTGCTCTTTACTTTCCTTATGGTCAGGATCAGGAGGAATACAATCTACCGGACAAACTGCAACACACTGAGATTCATCATAATGACCAACACACTCAGTACATTTTTCTGGATCAATAATAAAAATTTCATCCCCAGGTGAAATAGCCTCATTTGGGCATTCTGGTTCACATGCCCCACAATTAATACATTCTTCAGTGATTTTTAATGCCATATAAGTCCTCCTTTTGTCATTCTTCCTTTCTATTTTAACAAATTTTTTAAAATTTACAACAAAAAATTTAAAAAAGCATTTTTAAAAAACTATTTCCATTTTTCAGCTTAAATCCAAAATTCTCAGCTAAAGTTTGAGCTAAGTCAGAAAAAGAAATTCTCACACCTAAATTAATCCCCTTTTTTATTCTCACTCCATAAACTAACACCGGAACATACTCTCGTGAGTGATCTGTACTCTTAGTAGTCGGATCACACCCATGATCTGCAGTGAAAACTAAAATATCACTCTTTTTTAAAGAAGCTAAAGTTTGAGGAATTCTTGAATCAAAATATTGGAGAGCTTGAGCATATCCCTGAACATTATTCCGATGTCCATAAAGGGTATCAAAATCAACCAAAGTGGTTAAAATTAGGCCAGCCGTGTCCTTTTTAATGGCTTTAATTGCCTCATCAATTCCTTGTTTATTGTTGGAGGTATGAATTGTATCAGTTAATCCTTTCCCAGCAAAAACATCATTAATCTTACCAATTCCAGTAACTTCAAAACCTTTTTCTTTTAGTTTGTCCAGTAAAGTAGGTTCAGGAGGAGGGAGTGAAAAATCTTTTCTTTTATCATTGTCGCGAATAAAATTTCCAGGGCGTCCAGTAAATGGACGAGCAATCACTCGACAGACATTATTTTCACCAGTAAGAATTTCTCGAGCCTGCTGACACATCCAATATAATTTTCCCACAGGAATAATTTCTTCATGGGCAGC
Organism: Candidatus Aminicenantia bacterium; assembly: GCA_046760445.1. Lineage (GTDB taxonomy): Bacteria > Acidobacteriota > Aminicenantia > JdFR-78 > JdFR-78 > JBHIEE01. Next base: position 13,768 of record JBHIEE010000028.1, on the reverse strand, counting down.
AATCTGAAAAACACTATCCGCTGAAGTGTAAACAATAGGATAACCAGTTTGAAGATGCTTTTTTCCTAAGAGTTGAATAATTTCTGTCCCTGACGCAGGATAATTACCCAGAATTTCTCGGCCAATTCTTTTCTCAAATTTTCCAATAATTTCTTTAGGAAAACCTTTAGGATATACAGGAAAAGGCTTATCCACCACTAATCCCATTAACTCCCAGTGACCAGAAGTAGTATCTTTTCCGGCTGACTTTTCAGCCATTTTTCCATAGCATCCAATTGGACTCTCAACTTTTAAGGATTCCAAGGAATGATCCAAATACCCGAGGCCAAAGGAGCTAAGATAAGGAATTTTAAGAGGATAATGCTTTAAGATATTACCGAAGGTATTGCTTCCCTCATCACCAAATAAATAAGCATCGGGCAGCTCTCCTACTCCCAGGCTGTCAAGGACAATAACAACTGCTCTCTGGAAAAGCATAAATAAATTTATTTTTCTGAAGTTCTTACTTTTTTACTGGATTCAAAGGCATAAGAAGATTGAGGAAATTCATCTTGGAGTCTTTGGTAATAAACCAAAGCTTCATTTTTCTGACCTAATTTTTCATAGCATTGAGCTATTTTATAAAGGACAGGATCCAAAATATAGTCCGCTGGGTTCTCTTCCTCTATTTCTTTTAATATTTTTAGTGCTTCATCGTATTTTCCCTGCAGAAAATAAATCTCAGCTCTTAAATTCTGCGCCTGATAATAGAAGATGTCTTTGGGACGGCTACTTATATTTTCTAACTGTTTTTCTGCTTTTTCTATCTCTCCTTTTTCAATATAAAAAGATGTCAAGAAAATATGAGCTGAACGAGAAATGCCTTCTGAAGAAGAAAGCTCACTCATTTTTTTTACATACTCTGGATCTCTATTCAGTTGAGAACTTAGCTTTAAGATTTGAGCAGCAATTTCACTCTGTTTTTTAACTTTCTGGACTCTATAAACTGAATATCCCACAAAGATTAACATTCCAATCAAAATTATGACTCCGAGAGCAATGATTTCTTTAGAATTTTCCTGGATAAACCTGGCCAAACGGGTAAAGGTAGTCATAAATTCATCTTGTTTGAGTTGTTTCCTTGTTATTCTTCTCATTCCTTTCTCCCTGTATCTTTAATAGTATTGTCAAATTTAACCACAAAGGTCACTTAGTTTATTAAATCACAAATCCCACGCACCAAATACCAAACTCAAATTAATAGGCACAGAGGCACACAGGCACAAAGTTTTTTTATTTAATTCCTTCCTTTGTGCCTTTGTCACTTTGTGCCCTTGTGCCTTCTTTGTTTGTGATTTGGAATTTTTCATTTCTCTGTGGTTTTTATATTCTTTCATGTTATTTTTGACACTACTTTTCTAATTTCCAAAACTAGTGCGCCTGGGGAGACTCGAACTCCCGACATAGGGATTAGGAATCCCTTGCTCTATCCTACTGAGCTACAGGCGCCTTTCTACTTGTCTTCAATATCCTTTTAGCATTATTACTTTAGTCTGTCAATTAGGGTTTTCAAATGATCCTAACAAAGAGAAGGTATATAAAAATTCCATCCCGAGTACTCGGGACAATGGCCCAAACAAAAAGAGCAAATAATCTTGGGCCAAATTCAGTTTTGATTATTTATCATTTTTAAGTAAAAACAGGTAAAAACAAGTAAAAAACAGGCAAAAAAGTGCAAAAACCTGTCAAAACTTTAATTTTAAAAAAAAATATTGAAATTGTTTTGAAAATATGATATATTTATTTTTTAGATTAAAAATTCCTGTCTCTCACCTTCATAAATTTTAACAATCTACTTAAAAACATCTGTTCCGATTAACTTAAATTTCGCATTTTTATCTTTCCATCTCTTTTCAGTATTTGTAAATATTACTAATTTTTAAGAACTCTTCCTCGCATTTTAAAAAGGCATCTACAATATCTGGATCAAAGTGTTTACCTTTGTCAGGTTTAATTCTTCTAACTGCTTCTTCATGAGAAAGAGCATCTTTATAAGGCCTTAGAAAGAGCATCTTTATAAGGCCTTTTTGATCTAATTGCATCATATGCATCACATAAAGCAAAAATTCTTGCTTCTAAAGGAATTTCTTCTCCTTTTAAACCCTCCGGGTAACCTTCACCGTTATATTTTTCATGATGAAAGGCACAAATGTTTTTACCCATAATAAGAAATGATTGTTTTAATTTAAATTTTTCAATGGTGTTTTGGAGTACCCGTTTTCCAATTTGAACATGATTCTTCATCTCTTCATATTCTTCATTAGTTAGCTTTGATTCTTTCAACAAGATAGAATCTCGTATTCCTACCTTTCCTATATCATGCAAGGGAGTGGCATCAAATAGATCTTCTCTGAATTCACTAGTGATGATTCTTCGATACTTACTGCTCTTACTTAGCTTTTTCGCTAAAACAACTGAGTAGTGTCTTGTCCTCTCCAGATGATGTCCAGTCTCCGGATCTCTCCATTCAGCGAGTCCGGCCAGAGAAAATATGATAGCCTTTTGTGCCCCTATCAAATTCCTGAATCGCGAAATATTTATCTGTCCAATGATTAATATTAGACCGAGGAACAAGGCAAAAAGTATTCCAGAGGCTATCAATAGCTTCTGAAATGCAGCCCTTAATAAACGATGACTGACATATTTTGCGACAGTCAATTTCTTACCGGGAAGGAACTCTGTAGTCAAATAGTGAATAGTTTCAATTTTTGTAATATACAACATCCCATCACCATTGCTAAAATCGTAGTTAGATTTCTTGAACTCAATAGACCCATTTGACTTGATTGATATCAAGTTCCCTTCTTCGGTCTGAATGAACATATCCTCAGATAGAAGTTTAAGGACTTCTGAGAAGTAAACATTCAAAATCAAAATTCCTTTCTTCTTGGCTTTAGAATCAAACAATGGAGTGGCAAACCTTATCACAGGGACATAAGGCACCTCTATTTTCCCGTGTTCAATATTCAGATCTATAGGCGAAACAAAAATTTGGTCTCTATCCAGTTTCATAGTTTCTGAAAAGTAATATCTATGTTTCTTATTCTGTAGATTGGAATTATCGACAACCACAGTGGTAGCATTTCTCCTATTATCTATTCTAACTACTTCAGTTCCTAAAGAATCAATAATTCTGATTTGATAATAGGTTTTATGGAACTTTGCGAAATCATAGAATATCCCCTTGACTTTGTCTCTATAAAAACTGGATTCAAAAGCGCTATCTACATAAGCTTTAGTGCTTGGAAGATCCCTCAAGAAGAATAAATCGTTCTTACGGTCGGAAAAAAACACCTCGATCCCTTTCTTAGAAGAAAGCAATAGTGCGTTTTCCCTTTCACCGAGTAATCTCACTTCTCTATCATATATTTGCTTAGAGGCGAAGTATAGAACAAAACTGAAGAGAATAAAAAGAATTATGATGATCGAAAAAAATGTTTTATTTTGTTTTATAAATCTTCTATTCATGGTAATAAAGTAGATACTATATTTTACACTGTTATTATATAATTTCAAAAATTCGCTTTTTTTTCAATAAAGAAAAGAACTTACCTCTTTTTCTGATATAATATTATCGATGAATAAATTTATTCTTTATTCTGATTTTGAACCAAAAGGTGATCAGCAAAAAGCAATCGAGAAATTGGTGGAAGGAGTACACAAAGGTCTGTACCATCAAGTTCTCTTAGGAGTAACAGGCTCAGGTAAAACCTATACCATGGCCAATGTAATTGAAAAAGTAAATCGGCCGGTTTTAGTTATCTCTCATAATAAGACCTTAGCTGCCCAGCTTTACCAAGAATTCAAGAAATTTTTTCCTCGAAATGCAGTGGAATATTTTGTCAGCTATTATGATTATTATCAACCATTCATTTCAGCGACCAATACTTATATTGCTAAAGAAGCAACCATTAATGATGAGATAGACAGAATGAGATTATGCGCTACCCGATCTTTATATGAAAGAAGGGATGTCATTATTGTTGCTTCAGTTTCCTGCATATATGGCATTGGTGCTCCAGAGACATATTTTGGAATGTCATTCAGCCTGCATCAAGGACAGATAATCAATCGAAAAAAGATTCTTCAGAAACTGGTGGAAATCCAGTATGAACGCTCTGATTCGGATTTTAAAAGAGGAACTTTTAGAGTAAGGGGTGATATTATCGAAGTCTACCCCCCTTATGAAGACTTTGCCTATCGGATTGAGCTCTTTGATGACAGAATAGATGAATTATCTTTAATTGATCCTCTATTAGGAAAAACTATTAATTCTTTTCAGCAAATTGCGATCTATCCCCGAACCTATTTTTCTACTCCGAAACCAACTCTGGAAATAGCTTTAGAGAAAATTGAACAGGAATTAGAAGAAAGAATCGAATTTTTTAAAAAACAAGGGAAATTATTGGAAACTCAGAGAATTGAGGAAAGAACCAGATTTGATATAGAAATGCTTAAAGAATTTGGCTACTGCCCAGGAATAGAAAATTACTCTCGGCATCTGAGTGGAAGAAAAGAAGGAGAACCTCCTTATACTCTCATTGACTATTTTCCTCCTGATGCTCTTATTTTTATTGATGAAAGTCATGTCACTATTCCCCAACTTGGAGGAATGTATCATGGTGACAGGTCCAGAAAATTAACCTTGGTAGAGCATGGTTTTCGACTCCCCTCTGCTTTGGATAATCGTCCTCTGAATTTCCAAGAATTTGAAGAAAAAGTCAATCAGGTAATATATGTTTCCGCCACGCCAGGGCATTATGAATTAAACAAATCAAACGGAGTTGCTGTCGAGCAGATCATCAGGCCAACAGGTTTAATGGATCCAAAGGTTTGTGTCCGGCCAGTTAAGGGACAAATGGAAGATTTAATGACTGAAATTAAAAAAAGAGTGGAAAGAAATGAAAGGGTTTTAGTAACTACTTTAACTAAAAGAATGGCTGAAGACCTAACCAACTATTACCAGGAATTAGGCCTCAGGGTAAGATACCTTCATTCAGAAATTGACACTTTGGATCGGGTAAAGATTTTAAGGGACCTTCGAAAAGGGAAATTTGATGCTTTAATTGGAATAAATCTTCTCAGGGAAGGGCTGGATTTGCCTGAGGTGTCTTTAGTGGCAATCCTTGATGCCGACAAAGAAGGCTTTCTGCGGTCAACCACTTCTTTAATTCAGACTTTTGGTCGGGCAGCAAGAAATGTTAATGGCGAAGTAATAATGTATGCTGATCTGATAACTAATTCTATGAAAAAAGCAATTGAAGAAACCAATCGCCGAAGAAAAAAACAGGAAGAATATAACCAAAAACATAGTATTACCCCTCAATCAATTGTCAAATCAATTGATGAAAGTTTGACTCGAATTTATGAAAGAGATTATTTAGACTATACTAAAATAGCTGAGGAAAAAGAAATTTATTTATCTCTGAAGGAACGAAAGAAAAAAATCGAAAAACTCGAAAGAGAAATGAAAAAAGCAGTCCAGAAATTGGAATTTGAAAAAGCAGCTAAAATTAGAGATGAATTAAAGAAATTGAAACAAGGAGAACTACAAATCGTAAATCGTGAACTGTAAATTGCTAATGATAAATGAATGACATAATGAAGAAAAAAATAGCTTCTTTACCAGATAAACCAGGAGTTTATCTTTTTAAAAATAAAAAAGGAGCGGTTATTTATATTGGGAAAGCTCGATGTTTAAAAGATAGAATAAAATCTTATTTCCAGGAAATTACTCTTGATAGTAAAACAAGTTATCTCCTGTCCGAAATAAATGATTTTGAAATTGTCATCACTGACTCTGAAAAAGAAGCTTTTTTACTGGAGAATAATTTAGTCAGAAAATATCAACCAAAATATAATATTCGACTTAAAGACGATAAAAGCTATCCCTATGTAAAAATCACTATTCAAGAAAATTTCCCAAGGATTCTGCTCACCCGTCAAGTAGAAAAAGATGGAAGTAAATATTTTGGCCCATTTGCTCCTGCTTTTCAAGCAAAAAATACAATTCACCTTATGGGCAAATATTTCCATATCCGAAAATGTAATGAACCTATTCCTGGAAAAAGAAAAAGACCATGCTTAGATTATGATATGGGCTTATGCTCTGCACCGTGTGTTAATCTCATTTCTGAATCTGAATATCGGGAATCAGTGAACAATACAATTTTATTTCTGGGAGGAAAAACTGACCAGTTGACCAATGCTCTTACTAAAAAAATGTTTGATTTAGTTTCCAAGGAGAAATTTGAACAAGCAGCCTTTTATCGAGATTTAATCAGAACTATTAAAGAGGTAAAGGAGAAACCCCAAATGATTTCAGTGGAACCAGAAGACCTCGACATATTTGGATTTTATCGAAGAGAAAATCAAGTCGGAGTGCAAGTCTTTATAATGAGGAAAGGAAAAGTAATTGACAAAAATGAATTCTACTGGTCAAAGATAATGGATAATTCAGACCAAGAACTTTTGAGTTCATTTTTAGCCCAATTTTATGATTATCGACCAGATATCCCTTCTAAGATTATTTTACCTTTTCAACCAAAAAATAAAGAGTTCTTAGCCTCTTCTCTAATTGAAAAAACACAAAGAAAACCTGAAATAATTGTCCCTTCAAGTGGCAAGTATAAAAGGCTTGTCGATTTAGCTAATAAAAATGCCAAACTTTTTTTGGAGATTAAGACCAAAGAAATTCCCGCTTTAACTGAATTGAAACAAATTTTAAATTTACTAAAAATTCCACGCTGGATTGAAGCTTTCGATATTTCCAACATAATGGGCCAAGAATCCGTTGGTTCATTAATCGTTTTTCAGAATGGTCAACCTTTTAAAAAAGAATACCGAAAATTTAAAATAAAAACCGTAACAGGAATTGATGATGTAGCAAGTATTTTCGAAATAGTCAAAAGAAGATACCAACGCCTTCTCAAAGAAAAGAAAGATTTGCCTGATTTAATCTTAATTGATGGTGGAAAAGGACAGCTCAATGCAGCGATAAGAGCATTAAATGAGGTAAAATTAAATCATCTACCAGTAATCTCAATTGCTAAACAGGAAGAATTAATATTTACTCCTCAAAGAAAAGAAGCAATTATTTTAGATAAAAATTCTCCAGCTTTAAAATTAATCCAACATATAAGGGATGAAGCTCACCGCTTTGCTATTTCCTTCCACCGCCAGTTAAGAAAGAAAAAGAGCTTTAAATCAATTTTAGATGAAATTCCAGGAATTGGCCCTGAAAGGAAAAAAGCACTCTTGACTAAATACAAAAATTTAGTTCAAATAAAAAAGGCACCCCCTGAGGAGTTAAATAAGATTATAGGTTCAAAAGCCACCCAAGAATTATTGAAAAGGATTAAGGAATAACCATTAAGGATTAAGCAATATAAATTAAATAAATGGAGAAATGATGAAAACTTTTCAAGATTTGAAAGTTTGGCAAAAATCTCATCAATTGGTGTTAGAAATTTACAAAATTACAAAACAATTTCCTCAAGAAGAGAAGTTCGGGTTGGTAACTCAAATGCGAAGATCCGCAATTTCGATTGCAGCAAATATTGCAGAAGGATTTAAAAGGAAAAGTGACAAAGAATATAGTCATTTTCTTAATATGGCTGAAAGTTCATTGGAAGAGACTAAATATTATGAAATTCTGAGTAAGGATTTAGGCTATATCACACAAGAGAAATACCAGCATCTAATAGATATAAGTGAAGAAACAGGTAGGGGATGCTTCACGGGCTTATTAAAAAGCTTAATCCTTAATCCTTATCGCTTATAGGAGAGTGAAATGATAGTGGGTATTGGAATAGATATCATTGAAGTTAATCGAATAAAAAAAGCTGACCAGAAAACCAGAAGATTTTTGGAAAGAATTTTCACTAAAAACGAACTCAACTACTGTCTTTCCAAGAAAAATAAATATCAGCACTTAGCTGCTCGATTTGCTGCCAAAGAAGCGTTTTTTAAAGCTATAGGAAAAAGAATAAGCTGGAAAGATGTTGAGGTGAGAAACCTGCCTTCTGGAAAACCTGAACTAAAACTCCTTAATCCTTCCTTAAGTTTTGAGAAAATTCACCTTTCCCTATCTCATTTAAAAGAATATTCCTTGGCAGTAGTAATTCTTGAAATAGAAGAATGAAAAGTTCAAATCCCAAAAACCGTAAATCGTAAAGCGTAAGAAGTAAAGGGTAAAGTGATAAATAACACCTTACGATTTACACTTTACACTTCACGGATTTGACATTTAGTCATTTGACATTCATTTGACATTTGGATCCCGAGTACTCGGGATTGGAATTCAATTATTACTTTAGAAATAAATTACCCATACACTCTAGATTAGGAGCCAATTAAATTATTATCCTCACCAAGAAACTGACTATTAAAGCCACCGTAATATTCAGAGCAGCAGAAATAAGAGCTATTTTCCTCCCCATTTCTTTCCATAAAATGGAAAAAGTGGAAAGACAAGGAATAAAGAGGCTAAGAAAAACAGTGAAGACCATTATCTGTTTAGGAGAAATAACGGCTAAAATGTCTTGATAATTAACTCCTAAAGCTTGAAGCATCATAATTAAAGAAAGTTCTTTTCTCAGAAAACCAAAAATAAGAGTCGTTCCTAATTCTTGAGGGAGGCCTAAAGCTTTCACCACTATTGGCGAAAGGATTAAGTTAATCACTCTATCAAAACCCAAATACTGTAGAACAGCCAGGATTAAACTCCCCAGAATTAATATGGGCCAGGCAAAACTCAGGAATGATTTCAGCTTAAAATAAGTCTTCTGTAAAATACTTCTTAAGGAAGGGATTTTATAAGAAGGTATTTCTAAAATTAAGCCTGCTGAAAGAGAGGGGAAAAAGAAAGTCATTATTCTTCCTAAAAAAGAAAGTAGTAATATATTAAAAAAATAAAATCCTAATGCCCACAATGGACCCAAATAAAAAGCGACCAGGGCTAAGATAACTGTTGTTCGAGCAGTACAGGGAATAAAAGGAATCAAAAGAGCAGTAATAATTCTGTCTCTTTTGGTTTCAAGAATGCGAGTTGACATTATAGCTGGGACATTACATCCCACCCCCAGAATAAAAGGAGCAACTGATTTACCGTGAAGTCCTATCCGATGCATAAAAGTATCCATTAAAAATCCAACTCGAGCTAAATAACCTAAATCTTCCAAAACTGACATAAGAAACACAAGAGGAATAAAGTAGGGCAAGACAACAGCCAAACCACCACCAATCCCTTGAATTAATCCTTCTGCCAGATAATAGAGCAATCCAGAGCCAAGTTTTAAAGAAATAAGGTCTCTTAAATTATTTAAAGGGCCGAATAAAATCTCTTCTAAGGGGCTACCGATTTTAAAGATGAAATAGAAAAATCCTAAAAAAACGAGAAACATAATGGGATAACCCAAAATAGGGTGCATTATTATCTCGTCTAATTTCTCTTCCCATCCGATTTTTCTCCTGTGTTCAATTTTGCTTACTTCCTCAGCAATCTTCATAGCCAAATGATGTCGTTCAGCAGAAATGGTTTCAGATGCAGGAAGATCGTGCATCTCTTCAAGTGCTTTGGTGGTTATTCCTAACTTGTTCTTTAATTTAGAATTTTTAAGCATCTGTTCAGAAAAATAATTTTCACCTTCAATTAATTTAATGGCTAAAAATCTCCTATTAAAAGGAAAAACAAAATTCTTAGGAAGCTTTTGAGCTAATTCTTTTATCTTCTCTTCCACATGCTTTGACCATTTAGGAGAATAATAGTCTTTCTTTTCTTCAATATATCTATCAGCCACATCTAAAAGTCTCTTTATTCCTCGGCCATGGACAGCAACAGTTGGAATTACCGGTACTCCTAAAATCCTTTCTAATTTCTGAACATCTATTTTTATCCCCTTTTTTTCTGCCACATCAATCATATTAAGAGCAATAATCATTGGATACTGCATTTCCATTAGTTCCAAGGTCATCTCCAGACTTCGGGTTAGTAAGGATGCATCAATAACATTAATAATTAAATCAACTCTCTCTGAAAATAAATGCTTTAAGACTTCTTTCTCAGCCTCGTCGGAAGGATTCAAAGAATAAGTGCCTGGTAAGTCAATAATATTATAAATCTTTTCATTAATGGTAACTTTACTATGAGTATGTTTAACAGTGGTTCCTGGAAAGTCAGATACCTCGGCTTTTAATCCAGCAATTGAATTAAAAAGGGTGCTTTTTCCGCAATTAGGTTGCCCAATAAAAACAATGTTTGAATAATTATTTTTTTTCACTTACTAATTCAACTATTATTTTTCGGGCTATTCCCCTACCAAGAGCAACGGTCGTATTTGAAGTCAGGCTTCTGATTAAAATAGGGCCCCCAAAAATACTTCGCGAATCTAACTCTATAATATCTCCAGGGTGGAGCCCTAAAGAATTAAGTTTCCTCCTTACTCCCATTCCTCCAAGGAATTGAATTACTTTTAAAGGCTTACCATCAGGAGCATTAGTTAGATTTATCATTTTAATTGAGAATAATTCTCAAAATATGTTAAGTTAAATATTAAAACAAAATTTTGAAAAAGTCAATTAATATTATAAGAATTAAAAAGATAGCTTCTGATAAGAGTCTTATATTTTAACTGAGATATTTTTTCAATTTTGACTCCAAAGAAGCCCGAGGCATAGCTCCAACTAATTGCTCAACTTTTTCCCCATTTTTAAAAATCAAAAGAGTGGGAATTGACATTATGCCATATCTGATTGCAATCTCTTGATCTTCGTCAGTGTTCAATTTCCCGAAAATGACTTTTCCCCGATAATCTCGAGCCAGATTCTCAATTATTGGAGCAATTATTTGGCAGGGACCACACCAAGGAGCCCAAAAATCAACCACTAAAACAGGATATTTCTTTACTACCTGATCAAAATTACTCTGATTAAGTATAATAGGTGTCTCAGGATTATCCTTCAATTCCTCAAAGGAATTCTTTGGTGGATCAGATGAATAATTACTTGAACCATATTTTAAAACTAACTCAATAAATTTATCTTCTGGTTGAACCCCAATAGTAACTGAATTTAAATCATCATTTATCACTTGCTGGGGGACAGAAAAAACATTAAATTTATTAGATAATTCTGCATTCTCGTTTGCTTCAACACATTCAGCAGTTACCTGCCCTTTAGCCTCAATGGCTATCTGATTAGCTAACAAAACAGCCTGAGGACAATAAGGGCAAGTGGGAGTGACAAACACCCGGATTAAAACCTCTTTATCTATATTTTTTAATTTATCTTTACTTCCCTGACTTAAATTACTTTTTCCCTGAGAGACAAGAGAAATCGTTTCAATAAATGAACTGGCCTCCATACCGAGAGGCGCTCCATTGTAAATAATTCGATAGCCCAAATCTTGCCCGATTAAAATTGTCGGAGAACTAGTAATCCCCCATTTTTTAGCCAAATCATCTTCTAAACTATAAAACTCTGGCTTAATTCGAGAATCAATTTCAGATAATTCATTAACAAATTTCTTGGCAAATTCAGTATATTGAGGATCTTCATCCTTAATGGTAATACTACGTGCAAAGACTTTTAAATCTACCTCTTGTTTCAATTCCTTTTTAAACTTTTCTTCCAATTCTTTTGCGGTTTTAGAATTAATTAAACTATTCATTCTTATAACCTCCTCTTTTATCTTAGAAACCTTAGAAAAACTCCAGTCAGTTCTTCTAATTCATCGACATCTCTGTCTTCTTTAGTCGCCTCATTAATACAAGTCTTTAAATGATTCTCTAAAATAAGAATACCAATTTTGTTTATTGCAGCTCGAAGAGATGCCACCTGGGTAAGTATTTCCTGACAGCTCTTATCCTCCTCAACCATCTTAACTACTCCCCTTGCCTGGCCTTCTATACGTTTTAACCTATTAATTAAATCATTTTTTATCCGCTCATAATTAGCCATTTACTGCCTCCCTTATATGCCCTCAGGGGGCAAGGCATAATATAACATAAAGTTTTCTTTCCTGTCAAATAAATAGATTTTCAACAGTATCTTTTAAATCTTAAATAGAATAAAGAAATAACCACGAGCAAGTAATTTATGGTAACTATGGAAAGCTCAGTGTAAATTCTAAAAAGTTTTGCACCCAAAATTTCATAAAGAGAACCACCAATTAGGAAAAAGTTAATTAAAAGAACATATTTCCAGGCTTTTGGAAATTTATCAAAATAATTAATTAAAATCATAATGGCTAGCATTGAAAATAGATAAGTGTAATACCACCCAAGAGGAGAGAGCAAGGGGATAAAAATTAGCAAAATGGAACAGTCTAATACTTCTGGCCATTTAAGCTTATCCTTTTCTCTATTTTCAATAATTATTAAATATAAAACCATTGCTGCCAAAAAGAATATTATTGAAGCTAAAAGAACAAAGATTAATTTTTGATTTTCCTGACCAAACCATTTCAAAAAAAGAGCATAGAGAGAAGCATTATCATAAACTCCTAAAAGCCCAGAAGTAGTTTGAGATAAGGTATATCTCCAGTCAGTTAGAATAGATAAATTACCTTTAATTCCATAAACGATTGATGGCAAAAATAAAGCAAGGATGAAAAATGAAAGCCCAAATAAAACAATTTTAAACCTTTTTTTAATAACAAAATAAGGAAAGAATACCAGAGCATATGGTTTTATAATTGAAGCTCCAGCCCATAATAAACCACTGGTCCCTTCCCTACCCTGAAGTAATTGATAAATCATAATTAATAGTAAAAGAATAATAAGACAGTTTACCTGACCCAACTGAAGTTCACGGCCAAAAAACTTAGTTAAAATTAAGAAAGTTAGAAAAATAAGGCTCCCTGCTTTTTTCCTTTTTTCAGGAAGAAGCCTAAAAGAAAGATAAAGAGAAATAAAGTAAGTAAAAAGAACAACAAAATACCAGATCCCTTTGGCTAAAGAAAGGGGTAAAAAAGTTAAGGGAGAAAAGAAAAAAGCTGAAAAAGGAGGATATTTAAATTGCTCATGGCCATCAGCCATCTGATAAAGAGTCTCCCCTGCTAATATTCTCTTTCCAGCCCGATAACATACTTCAAAATCAGTCATCTCATGGCTAATTTTGAAAACAAATAGTAAAATTAATAAAACAATTATTATTCCTGATAAAATCCACTTAGCATAGATCTTTGAATGGTAATTACTCTTCATCAGACATATTCACAAGATAGTCAGGGGCAAACCCCTGAAACCCCAAAGTGAAAGAAACTGGTAGTTTTACTTCGTCTTGAACTCTCTGAAATCAAGGTAATTCCCCTGACTATCTTGTACAATATCGGAATTTGAAAAATTCCGATATTGTGAATTAAGCTCAATTTTAGACTTTCCAAAGTTACAATAATCAATAACCCTTGTCAACAGATAGAAACTTAAAAAACCCCCTTTAATTGACTCTTCTCCCATTGTGTGGATGAGAGGATAATATAATAGAAAAAATTAAAAGTTCAAATTCCAAAGCTCAAATGACAAACGTAAGGAGTAAAGAGTAAAGAGTAAGGAGTAAAGAGTAAAGTGATAAATAACACCTTACGATTTACGCTTTACACTTCACGGATTTGGCATTCATTTGACATTGGGATTTTGAACTTTGGATTTAATCAAGTACTAAAGTTCAAATTAAAAAACTCAAATGACAAATGAAAAATCTGAGACTATGAGAATAGGAGATTGGGAGA
>JBHIEE010000027.1:0-27392 GCA_046760445.1 Candidatus Aminicenantia bacterium | reverse complement strand
ATTTTTATATTTTTGGTCTGTCATTTTTATCTTTGATTTTTGCATTTTGATTTATCCCAAGATTATTTGCTTTTTTGTTTGGGTCATTGTCCCGAGCAATCGGGATTGGAACTTATTTGCAATTTGGAATTTGATATTTGTAATTTTTTTAATTATATATCTTCTATTTGTTAGAGTCATTTAAAAACCCTTATTGACATATTACTCTATATTTTTTAGAATAAATAAATAAAATAAAAAGAATGAATTTAAATAAAAAATCTTTACTTTCTATTCTCTCAATTATGATTCGATTAAAAGAGGTTAAATGAAGAACTTCTGGCAGGTAATCGCAACCATTTTTGTTCTTTTAATCTTAATCGATGCAATTGCTCTTCTTCCCAGAGTTGAAGTTTATAATGTTCGTTATTATAACCATCCTTACTTCACCCGAGTGGTAGTTGATATTAAGGAATTGAGAGAATATTATTATGGAGAGCTCCATAATCCCGACAGGATTTATATCGACTTATATCAGACCGAACTGAACTCCTTTTTAAAAGAAAAAATTTTTTCTGTAGATAATGAGTATCTTCAGCGGATAAGAGTGGGTCAACATCAGCCAAACACTGTTCGAGTTGTCCTTGATCTTGATTTCAAAAAAATAAAAGACTACCGCATTTTCCATCTTTTTGATCCGTTTAGAATTGTGATGGATATATATCCTCAAGAAAGGGAAGATGAGCAGAAAAGACGGGAAGCATTGTCCAGGCCTCCTTCTCCATCTGAAAGCGGAAGTTATAGTTTAGTTCGACAGTTAGGTTTAGGAGTGAAAACAATAGTTATTGATCCAGGTCACGGTGGAAAAGATCCAGGAGCAATCAGCAGAAATAAATTAGTTGAAAAAAAAATAGTCCTTGATATTGCTCAAAGAGTAAAAAATATCCTTAAAAAAAATAATAATCTTGAGGTAATATTAACCAGAGAAACAGATACCTATGTTCCTCTTGAGGATAGAGCAGTCATAGCTAATCAAAAAATGGCTGATCTCTTCATTTCAATTCATGCTAATGCCAGTTCTAATTATAAAGCTGAAGGGATAGAAAGTTATTTTCTTAATTTTACCCAAGATTCTCACGTAATTGAAGTAGCAGCTCGAGAAAACGCTACTTCAAGAAAAAATATTAGCCAAATGGAAAATATTATCAAAAAAATCGTTCAGAATAGCAAAATAGAAGAATCAAGAGAATTAGCACGAATGATTCAGTCCAATTTAGTCCGAAGACTCTCTTCTAAATACTCTAACATTAAAGACATTGGAGTGAAAGGTGGTCCTTTCTGGGTGCTCATAGGAGTAGATATGCCAGCTATTCTGGTTGAAACTTCTTTTCTGAGTAATCCACGCGAGGAGAAAAGATTGCGAAGTAATGATTACCGCCAGAGAATTGCAGAAGGAGTATGTGAAGGAATTAATCAATATATAGCTTCCTTAGGCAAGATCTCTTTAGTTACTCAAAAAGAGGAAGGGCGATGAAAAGAAGGGAATTTTTAACCAAAGCAATAATTAGTGGAACAGCTCTGGTTTTTAACTCGAGATTATTTTCCCAGTCTAAAATTTATCCTGATTTGGCAGTGATTAAGGGAGATTCTCCTTACCAATTGGCCAAACAGGCTATATCTACCTTAGGAGGAATGAGTAGATTTATTTCAAAAGGAGAGATAGTAGTCGTTAAACCTAATATCGGCTGGGACAGGAAGCCTGAACATGCAGCCAATACTAATCCCCAAGTAGTCAAAGCTATAATTGAATTGTGTTATCAAGCTGGTGCAAGAGAAGTGAAAGTCCTTGATAATACATGCAACTCTGACCGAAGAACCTATGCTCGCTCTGGCATTGCTCGGGCAGCTAAATCAGCTGGAGCTAAAGTTTATTTCACTAACCCACGCCATCTTAAAAAAGTGGCCATTAAAGGTGAGTGGCTCAAAGAATGGAAAGTTTTTACCGACTTCCTGGAAGCGGACAAATTAATAAATATCCCCATTGCCAAGCATCACAGCTTAAGCAGGTTGACCATGGGGATGAAAAATTGGATTGGTGCCTTGGGAGGAAGAAGAAATCAACTTCATCAGCAGATTGACCGGGCTATAACTGACCTGGCCTCTTTTTTTAAACCCTGTTTAACTGTTCTGGATGCTTATCGGATATTGATTAAAAATGGTCCCCAAGGGGGAAGGCTTTCTGATGTAAAGCTTCAAAAAACAGTTGTTGCTGGAATTGATTATGTGGCTGTTGACTCTTTAGGTGCTACTTTCTTTGGACTAAAACCAGAAGAATTAGGCTTTTTAAGATTAGGTTATGAAAGAGGATTAGGGGAGATTGATTTAGGGAAGTTGACTATTGAACAAAAACAAATCTAAAAAATATTTCCTTATTCAGACGCTTCGCCAAATAGGTCAAACTTTATTCTTTCTTTTATTTTTATACTTATTTCTTAAAA
Organism: Candidatus Aminicenantia bacterium; assembly: GCA_046760445.1. Classification (GTDB taxonomy): domain Bacteria; phylum Acidobacteriota; class Aminicenantia; order JdFR-78; family JdFR-78; genus JBHIEE01. The sequence continues at coordinate 24,915 of JBHIEE010000027.1, read as the reverse complement.
CTCAGTTTCCAAATGGCGATTATATTGGACCAGTAGAGATCATTTTTCATTTTGATCCTTTATTAGCTATTACCACCTTTCTTTCGTCTCATAAATTCTTTCTTCCTTTCTTGTTTTCTCTAATTACTATTGGTGTAACTTTATTTCTGGGTAGAGTTTTTTGTGGTTGGATTTGTCCTTTAGGGACAATAAATCATTTCTTTTCTTTTTTGTTTATAAAATCTAAATTGTCTACGCCTGCTCAAAACAGTCCGAAAAGGCTTGCTTGGAAGTATTACTTATTGATTTTTATTTTGATTAGTTCTGTTTTTTCATTGGACTTAGCTGGTGTTTTTGATCCTTTATCTTTAACTTTTCGCTCATTTACAATCAGTGTTTTTCCAGCTTCAAATTATCTCCTATCCAAACTATTAGATATTTTCTATAATCTGAATTTGATTTCTGTTGGTGATTTTTTCTCTCAAATTCATCAGTATATACTAATTAATTCAAATTTTAAACAGGGTTTTTTCATTGGACTGATCTTCATAATTATCATTTTATTAAATTTATCTCGAAATAGATTTTGGTGTAAATATCTTTGTCCTTTGGGAGCATTATTTGGTCTTATTTCAAAATGGAATATTTTAAAACTTAATATTAATAGGGATGATTGTATTGAGTGTGACCTCTGTAATCAGTACTGTTCAGGAGAAGCCAATCCTTTTCCAGAGGATAGATGGAACCCTTCGGAATGCATTTATTGTTTTAAATGTGGAGCTATTTGTCCTACTCGAGCAGTAGATTTTAATTCTAAATTAAGGCCAGAAAAAAGAGGCCAAATTGATTTAGAACGAAGAAAGTGGATATTTACTGCTATTTTAGGCGTGATTGCTGTTCCTTTTTTCAGAATTTCTCCTTCTCAAAATCGCTCTTCTCCTAAACTGATTCGACCACCAGGAGCACTTCCTGAAGAAGAGTTTCTGAAGAAGTGTGTCAGATGTGGAGAATGCATGAAGGTCTGTCCAACTAATGGCCTCCAACCCTGCATAGGAGAAGGAGGGGTAGAAGGATTCTGGACCCCTGTCCTTGTTCCCACTATCGGATACTGCGAATATAACTGCACCTTATGTGGTCAGGTTTGCCCATCCGGGGCAATCAAGGAGTTGCCTTTAGAAGAAAAAAAGAAGATAAAAATTGGCTTAGCCTTTATAGATAAAAATCGTTGTCTGCCATACTTTGGAGGAATTAGCTGTATAGTCTGTGAAGAGCATTGTCCTACTTCACCTAAGGCCATAAAATTTGTCCAAATTGAAGTGACCAAACCTAATGGCAACTTGAAAAAAGTTTTAGCTCCAGTGGTTGATACTGAGCTATGTGTGGGATGTGGTATCTGTGAAACTAAATGTCCAGTTGTAGATCAACCAGCGATATATATAACGAGTATTGGTGAAACTCGCTCTGAAAAGAATAGATTGATTTTAGAATTACAAGAGCCTACATCAATCTTAAAGAATAATAATCAGATTTAATTTCAGATAAAATTCTTAGTTAATTAAAATACACTAATACTATCGAAAAAATAAAATAATATGATATAATTCAAGAAAAAATGAGAAGCCGTCTTACTCTTAAAAATGGTGCTCAAATTGCTATTATAGGTGGTGGTCCAGCAGGGACATTCTTTGCCCATTTTGCGCGCAAATTTGCCCAAAAAAAAGGAATTGAGGTTTCGACCACTATTTTTGATGGGAAAGATTTCTTGCACCCGGGTCCAAAAGGGTGTAATCTTTGTGCAGGAGTTATTTCTGAAACTTTAATTGATAAGTTAGAAGAGGAAGGGATTTTTTTGCCCGAAGAAAGAGTGCTGAATAGAATTGAGGGATATTGCTTCCATATTAGAGAAAAAAGTATTATTCTTTCTCATCCAGAGAATAAAAAGGCAAAAATAGCGGCTGTGTTTAGGGGAAATGGTCCTCGTTATTCTTCCTTCCCGGAAAATATAAGTTTTGATGATTTCCTTTTAAGTTTTGTTATTGATGAAGGAACCAAAATTATTCCTCATCCTGTCTGGGACATAAAATTTCCGAAAGACAAAGTCTATCCCCTAAGTGTATTTTATGGCCCAAAAAATAATCCTTTGGAATTTAAAGCTGATCTTGTAGTTGGGGCCTTTGGATTAAATCTTTACCTAATGAAAAAGATGGTTAATCTTGGATTTGGCTACCGACCTCCCTCAACTCTTACTACCTACCAAGCAGAACTAAAATTAGGTCAGCAAGAGATTTCAAAATATTTTGGGAACAATATTCATATTTATTTACCCAAATCAAAGAAAATTAGATATGTTACTATTGTTCCTAAAAGAGAATATATTACGGTGAGTATTATTGGAAGAAAAGATGCCACCCAACAGGAGTTTTTAGAATTTCTTGAACTTAAAGAAATTCAAGATAAAATTTCCTTTTCGCAATCTTATTGCTTTTGTCGACCCAAAATAGTGACAACCCCTTCTCATACACCCTTCTCTGATAGATTAATTATGATTGGTGACGCCAGTTTTTCCCGATATTACAAAAGTGGAATTGAATCTGCTTTTGTTACTGCTCAATTAGCTTCAGAAACTGCCATTAATTTTGGAGTAGATATCTCTTCTTTTTATTCAAGATATTATAACCAAGCAAAGAGATTAATAATTCGAGATAATTATTACGGGAGATTGCTATTCTTTATGAATGATATTATTTCTTCTGCATCAGTAATTACTCAGGCCCATCTTTCCTTAGCTGAGCGAGAGAAAAAGAGTTTTCCCTCTGGACAATTGAGAAATGTGTTATGGAATATGTTTACGGGGAATGTTCCTTATAAGAAAATATTTAGGGATGCTCTAAATTTAAAATTGCAAATTGTGCTCTTTCAGAATATAGGTAAAATATTACTTCAAAAAATAAAAAATTTTTTAAAGAGAAAATGAAATCAGATCATAGAAAGAACTTGGAACCTTTAACTAATAACGGAACAGTAGTGATTATCGGAGGAGGACCTGGAGGAGCGAGTTGTGGTATAAAACTCAAGAAATTATCTAACCAAAAAGGAATAGATCCGAGAATCATTATTTATGAAGGTAAAAGATTTGAAGCGGGTAGTTATTATAATCAATGTTTAGGAGTTCTTTCTCCTCCCATAGAGCAGATTATGGAACAGGATTTAGGAGTTCCCTTTCCTTGGCACATAATTCAGAAAAAAATTGATGGATATGTTGTTCATTCAGACAAGAATACTCTCAAATTAATCGGAGAGGAAGAGCCTTCTTACGCTTTAAGAAGAGTGGAATTTGATGGTTATTTACTTCAAAAAGCCCGAGAAGAAGGAGTTGAGGTCATTCCTGCCCGGGTAACCGAGGTAGATTTTGATTCAGATGGAGTAATGGTTTTCAGCGAAAGTAATAATATCAGAGCCGATGTAGTGGTGGGTGCTTTTGGATTGGATGATGGGATGATAAAAATATTTGAGCGAATAACTCCTTATCGTCAGCCAAAGTTTCTATATTCAGTAGTGACTAAGATCCATCCTGGGATGCCCTTTATGGAAGAATTTGGTAGATACCTTCACGCTTTTCTACCTCCTTTGCCCCTAATAGAATTTGGGGCAGTTACTCCAAAGATGAATCACCTAAGTATTAACATTGCAGGTAAAAAAGTTCCCTCAGAAATGATGGATGAATTTCTTAACCTCTCTTATGTGAGAGAAATATTGCCTGAAAATTTAGATAGTTTTTTACCTGAACTTAATTATTTTAAAGGGAAGTTCCCCACTCATCCTGCTCAAGGATTGTTTGGAGAGAGATATGTTATGGTTGGAGATGCAGCAGGTCTAATTAGACCTTTTAAAGGAAAAGGAATAAACTCAGCAATTATTACTGGGATAAAAGTAGCAGAGACAATAATTAATGAGGGGATTTCTGAAAAGGCATTCCAGAAATATTATCAGAGCTGTCACCAACTCACAGATGATATTCCTTATGGTAAAATTTTAAGGTTTTTAACCATTAATTTCTCTAAATATAAATTATTAGATAATATTTTAGAAATAGCGAAAACTGAACCTTTGCTTTCTCGAGCCTTTTTTAATATTGTCTCCGGACAGGAAACTTATAAAAACATTTGGAAAAAAACACGAAGTTTTAAATTAATCCTCAGGCTGGTTATAAAAATGACAATTTCTTTATTCAATGAGATTGCAAAAAGGAATTATAGATTTGAAAGGTGAGTGTTTTCACCCATAAAATGGTAATTTTACCCAATTTTGAATAATTTTTTAAAATAAATTTTTTAATTTAAAGGAGATAAAGATATTCACAAAAAAGAATTTACAACTATTTATAATTTTTAAATTGAATTTGGTATATTTTTTGCATAACTATAATAATGATAAACTAAAAAAGGAGGTGCCATGAAAATTCCAAAATTGATTACACTGTTATTGGCAGGATTTATTTTGGTTGTCCCCTTAACTTTTGCCCAAACTGATGCTACTTATGTGGGAGCTGATGCTTGTAAAGCTTGTCATGGAGCTTACTATGTCAAGTGGAAAGCTTCAGGACATGCTAATATGCTTCGGAAGGCTGAAGATGCAAGGAGAGCTGGAGTTCCTAAGCCCGATTATGTAGGGTGGTCAGATATTCTCTATGTGGTTGGCTTTAAATGGAAGACAAGATATTTAGATAAGAATGGTTATTTCATAACCGAGAAAGGTAGAAATCAGTTTAATATCGAAACTGAAAAGTGGGCTGACTACCACGCTGGGGAAACGAAGAAATATTCTTGTGGAGAATGTCATACCACAGGATATGACCCCACTGGCAGTACGGGTTATCCAGGAATTGTAGGTAGCTGGGCATTTAAAGGAATTCAATGTGAAGCCTGTCATGGTCCGGGAAGCAAACATGTCCAGACTCAATCTCCTGCAGATATTTCTGTTGACACTTCAGCTGCTTCATGCGGGCAATGTCATATCAGAGGAGATGATCTAACCATTATTCCTGCTAAAGGTGGATTCATTCGACATCATGAGCAATATCAAGAGCATTTACAGAGTCCGCATAAGAATATGGAATGTGTGATTTGTCACGATCCTCATAAAAGAGCAGGGATCTCTCTAACAGAAAACGATTGTAGTCTGTGTCATTTCCCAGAGGCATATGATTTTGGAGGTACTCCCATGGGAAAAGCAGGAGTAACTTGTGAGGATTGTCATATGGCTTATTTGGTTAAAACAGCAGTTAAAAGAGGTCCTTGGGAAGCAGATGTCAAGACCCACCTCTTCAGGATAAACTCTAACCCCAATGCTCGTCAATTTACTCCTGATGGGAAACAGTCCAAAGGATGGATTACCTTGGGCTATGCCTGTTTAAGATGCCATGCCGACAGAACTGTGGAATGGGCTTCTAGTAAAGCTCCTTGGGTTCATTAAAGTAGTAATTTTTTGGAGAAGAGGAGGTGATAATAAAGTAGAAGATTTAATAAAAAAAGTGGAGACAAGAAATATGGTTACGTGGGTTAAAGTCAACAAGGAGGAGAAATGAAGATAAGAAGAGAAATGTTGCCAATTTTAATCGTATGCACGGTTATTTTTGTTTTTTATTTTCTATTGGTAAATAATCCTTATGCTGAAGAAAAGTCTTCTCTTAAGGCTGAATATGTGGGCTCTGAGACTTGTATGGAATGTCATGAAGATCAATATAAAAACTATAAAGCCTCAGTTCATTTTCAGACTGAAAAAGATATTTACAAAGTAAGAGGTTGTGAAGCTTGTCATGGTTCTGGAAGCATCCATGTTGAAGAAGGGAGTGTTGAAACGATTTTTAATTACAAAGAAAATGTCTCTCATGCAGAAAAGACAGAGAAATGCTTAACATGCCACAGTAGCAATAAAGACAATTTCCTTTTTATGGGGAGCGATCATATGAAAGGCTCGATTACCTGTTCTGATTGCCATAAGCCACATGCAGCAGCAGGAAAGGATATGCTATTAACAAAGAAGGGATATAAGCTTTGCTTGAAATGTCATACAGAGATAGCTCCTAAGTTATTATTGAATGAACGGCATAGAATTACAGAAGGTATGGTCAGTTGTACTGATTGTCACAAAAATCATGAAGCCTCAGTAAGAAGCAGACTTGGTGGGTTTAAACAAGAGAATTGTTTCAAATGTCACACCGATAAGCAAGGTCCTTTCATCTATGAACATGGAGCAATAAAAGTAGAAGGTTGTACAGCCTGTCACGATCCCCACGGTTCGGTTAATCGCCATATGCTCACCCAGCAATCAACTGCAAATCTTTGCTTTTCCTGTCATATATCAGTTCCAATCTGGCACAATCGTTTTACCCCTGAATCTAATTGCACCAATTGTCATTCAACCATTCATGGTTCCCAGGTGAGTCCTTACTTTCTAAAGTAAAAGGAGGAGAAATATGAGAAAAAATAAAACTTTAATATTAATCTTTTGTTTCTTATTCTTACTTCTTAGCAGTTTGTTGCTGGCAGAAGATGAAGATAAAGTTAAATTATCTGGCACATTTGATTTTGGATACCGGTATGTCAATGTAGATGGAAACCAGGACAAATATTTTGAAGACCTGAATATTCGTAAAGGACCTCGTCTCTTAAACCTGAACATAGATGTTATTCCATCCGGGAAATATAGTAAATATTTCGATATCTTAAATATCTATGCTACAACTATCGGAGGAGATCCCTTTGAGAGTTATGGTTTTACATTGAAGAAATATGGCAATTTCAACTTTCGTTATGGCCACAGAAAAGTAACTTACTTTTATAAAGATACCATCCTCCCCCCAGAACAAGCTGATGTTAGGGCTACAACTGGAGGTGATTTTCACACTTTTAGTTTTGATAAAAATTTTGATGACATCTACTTTGACGTCAAACTCTTCGACAGGGTAAAATTCTTCTTAGATTTTGACAGGATTAGTAGACAAGATGAAAGTACCACTACTGTAGATGTTAGCCGTGATGAATTTGAGTTTGACAAACCTTTGGAAGAACTTAAGACAGACTATAGAGCAGGCCTTCAAATAAATCTTGATAAAGTAGATTTCTATATTGAGGGGAGTTATCGTGATTATGAAAATGAGGCACGCTTCTTTCTGCCTGGTTTTTCTTCTGGAGCCGACGCAGAAAATGTTGTATATCCCACCGTGCTATATGCCTTTGAGCAAATGACTCCCTATGAGTTCACTATGCCTATGGCCAATATACGGGTTAATATCAGACCTACTGATAAAATTAAAGCAACAGTAGGTTATATCTTTTCTGATCTGGATATGGAATTGGATTATGAAGAACAAGCCAATGGTATCGGTTATACAGGGGCTTCTCTTTTATATGAGGACTTAGGTAAGGCAGATATAAGCAGAAAAATTAATATGTTAGATATTGATCTTTCCTACAGGGCGCTTGATAATGTTTATTTTATTGGTGGATTTCGGTATAACAAGCTTGATCAAGATGGTAAATTAGAAATAGATGGAGATGTCTCTGATTCAGCAGCAGACATTAAAACTAATATCTATGAATTTGGAGCTCAAGTCATTCCTAATAAAGCTCTTACATTAACTGGTGGAATTAGACATGAATCTCGAGAGGCAAAACTTATTCATGATGATGAAGGAGAGGCTGAAACTACTGACAGAACATCTTTCTTTTTTAACGCTAATTATTCTCCTTCAGATAAGATCAATTTATTAGGAGAATATGAAAGAGGTTCCTTTGATAATCCTTATACCTTGATGAGTCCCACTGATCTCAACAGATTCAAGGTCAGAGCTAAAATTAGACCAACAAAAGCTCTTAACCTTATGTTTACCTACTTGAGGAGAGATCTGGACAATGATAATTCAGGAGGTAAATTTGACTCCAATACTTATAGCTTTGACTTAGCTTATAGCTTGAAAGAGAAACTCTATGTAAGCGCTGGTTATTCAAGGCAAGACATTGATACTTCCATCTCTAATGTAGTTACTTATTTATTCCTGAAAAAGACATGGGATATCCTCTATGAAAGCGGAAACAACATTTTCCGGGGCTCTTTGAAGTATAAAATAAATAAGAATTTTGCTGCCGGAGCGATGGCCTACTACTACAAAAACTCAGGCTCATGGGAACTTGATTGGACAATTTACAAAGTATGGCTAAAATACAACTTTGACAGTGGTTACAAGTTGCTCCTCTCTTACCAGCGGAACGACTATGACGAAAAGCAGTACAACTTTGATGATTATTCCTCCAATATTTTCACTGTAGGATTCGGCTATAAGTTTTAAAAACCCAGATATTTAGAAAAAGCGATAGCGTGGAAAAAAATAAGTAGCTGTACTCAATTTTAAGGAAAACATACAAAAAGTGAAATAAAAGAAGAAAAGGGGAGATCCCCAGAGACTCCCCATCTTTTACTCTCTAATTTCTCCATAAATTTTAGATAAAAAGAAAAGATAAGGGGAGGGGAAAAAACCGATCAATTGAAGGAAAAAACAAGAAGAAATCTTACCCGCCTTGGTCAAATAGTAGTGCTCAGCTTTTTTTCCTTAAGTCTGAGCCAAATTTTAATTGGAGCTGTAAAAGAGAAGGATTGTCTTTCCTGCCACAATAATCCAAATTTATTTAAACTTTCACTTTCTCAGGAAAAAAGTTCGCTTTTTATAGATGAAGCTTCCTTTGATATTTCGGTTCATAGAAATCTGGATTGTCGAGATTGCCATTCGGATATTTCGAAGATGCCTCATAAAAAGAAACTTTCTCCAGTCAATTGTTCAACCTGTCATCAAGAAGAAGCTGATACTTACATTCAAAGCATTCATGGAGAAAGATTTAAAGTTGGAGATCCTGATGTGCCTACTTGCACGACCTGTCATGGTAAACATAATATTTTAGAAATTGAAAATCCTAAATCAACAGTCTATCCTTCTAATTTAATAGAAGTTTGTTTAAAGTGTCATCTCGATGAAAAAATTGAAGAGAGACATGGCCTTCCAAGCCCTCAAATATTCAAGGCATATGAGAATAGCGTACATGGAAGAGCCATTTTGAAAACAGGCTTACAGGTGGCTGCTGCCTGTAATGACTGTCATGGAACACATAATATTTTACCACCGGATGATCCCAGATCTCTCTCAAATAGATTAAATATTCCCTCAGTTTGTGGTAGATGTCATACTAAAATTGTTCAGGAATATCAGCAAAGTATTCACGGTCAGGCAATAGCCGCTATGATAAAGGAAGCTCCAGTTTGTACCGATTGCCATGGTGAACATACTATCTCCAGAATCACTGATCCTAATGGTAAGGTTTATTCAACCAATGTTCCTAAGACTTGTGGGCACTGTCATGAGAACGAAGGAATTTTGGGTAAGTTTGGATTACCGGCCAAGCGCTTTACAACTTATATGGGTAGTTTTCATGGTGTAGCCACAAAGTTCGGCCAAGTGAGGGTTGCTAATTGTTCCAGCTGCCACGGTATCCATAACATCAGACCTTCAGAGGATCCTCTCTCCTCTGTTCACCCGGCCAACCTTTCTCGAACCTGCGGTAATTGCCATCCAGGGATCGGAGAAAAGGCTTCTATAGGGAGAATCCATATTGAAGCTAAACCAGAGAGTTCTCTGGGGAAATTCATCGTGAGAAGATTCTATTATTGGTTCATAGGCTCCCTTATGGTTCTTTTTCTTCTCTATGTTTTTTTTGACATTAAAAAACATAGGAAAATGAGGAAGAGGGAAAGACGGGAAGGATAAGATGAAAGATAAAAAAAATGAAATTCAAAGATTTGATCTCAATCAGAGGATTCAACATATCATACTTTTTCTCTGCCTCATCGTGCTCAGCCTTACAGGCTTAGCTTTGAGGTTTTATGATACCTGGTTTGGACGTTTGCTCATGAAGATGGAGGGGGGAGAATCGGTTAGGGGATGGATTCACAGAATTACAGCACTTATTTTCATGGGATTTTGCTTCTATCATTTTTTCTATGCTGTATTCAGTAGGCGTGGTCACCAGGAATTGATGAATTTGAAACCAACAAGAAAAGATTTTGGGAGTTTTATAAGCTCCGTTAAATTCAATTTGGGTTTATCCAAAAAAAGGCCTACTTACGACAGGTTCAGCTATAAGGAGAAATTTCAGTACTGGGGAGTTACTTTGGGTAGTGCTTTGATGATTATAACTGGCCTCATTCTCTGGGCTGGGACTAATTTTATGAACCTTTTACCTAAATGGATACTGGATCTGACTTTGATCATTCACGGCTATGAAGGAGTTCTCCTCTTTATAATCCTTTTTGTCTGGCATATCTACAACGTCCATCTCAGCCCCGATGTTTTTCCTATGAGCAAGGTCTGGCTGACAGGAAGAATTTCCGTTGAGGAGATGAAGAAAAATCATCCCCTCGAATACGATAGAGTAATGAAAAAAGAAAAATGAAGAATAATTTTGCCAGAAGAGGAGTTCTTTTAAGCTTTTTTCTTGTCTTTGTCGTCTGTCTCGCCCAGGGCCAGATTATTCAGGAGAAGTGCCTCATCTGTCATGGCAAACGTGAAATAGAGAAAAAGGAGAAAAGGCTTTTCATTGATGAGGAATTGATCAAGAAATCTGTTCATAAGCAAAAGAATTGTGTGGATTGCCATTATGATGTGACTGAAATTCCTCACAGGGAACCCCCACAAAAGATAAGATGCCAGCACTGTCACTATAAGGGAAATCCAGAGGGAGCCCCTCAGTCGGATGTTTACTTGGAGTACGAGAGAAGCGTTCATGGAAAAGCTATTGCTCGAGGAAATGATAAAGCGCCTCTGTGTCAGAATTGCCATGGTAGCCATCATATTCTTCATACAAAAACTAAGGATTCAAAAGTCGGCAGAAACAATGTGGCTCGGACCTGCGGTCAATGCCATGTCGAAATCTACGCCCAATACATGAACAGCATCCATGGGCAAGCAGCCTATCTTCAAAACATTCCGGATGCTCCCACGTGTACAGATTGTCACGGAGAACACACAATACAGCCGCATGAGGATCCTACCTCAGCGGTGTCGAAATCAAATGTAGTGAAGACATGTTCTGAATGTCACGCTGCGGAAGCCATTGTCGAGAAGTACGGGATTAAAACTGAACAGGTGAAATCCTTCGAAGAGAGCTTCCATGGCCTGGCTATTGAGTTTGGTTCAAAAAAAGCAGCCAATTGTGCTTCCTGCCATACTTCCCATGATATAAGGCCCTCTTCTGACCCCCTTTCTTCGGTAAACATAAACAATATCCCCAAGACGTGTGGAAAGTGTCACCCAAGGGCCAATGCCAATTATGCCAAAGGTAAAATACATGTTAACCCCAAAAGCAAAGAGTCAGGGTTGATATTTTGGGTGGCTTTCTTTTTCAAATATTTTACTATTGCCGTCTTAGGATTATTGTTCATTCATATCATCTTGGATATCTACCGGAAGAGTAGACTGAGAAAAGCTAAATAAGATTCTGTCTTTTTAGCTCTCGCTAAGGATATGCAAGTGAAAGAAAAAGATTCTCAAAAGAAAATCGAGGAAATAATCGATTCCGAGGTCGAGAAAATATTATCTGACCCTGAGATGACTTCTCTTGGAATAGATACAGAGGAAATTCGCCAGTGGATAAAGGATAGACTTATAGAGAGGCTTCATTCGAGCCTATCTTTAGAAGCAGAAGAAATCAAAAGAAAGCTCAGGGGAAAACCCGAGCCAGTTCCGAAGAAAGAAGAAGTCGTTGAATCAGAGGAGATGGCTGTCAGATTCAACAAGCATTTTCTCATCCAGCACATGATCTTGTTTACCAGCGTTATTATCCTCATTTTGACCGGACTTCCCCTTAAATTTCCCGATTTGTTAGGAGGAATCATTTCAGCCATGGGAGGGATAGAGACAAGTCGGATTCTTCATCGAGTTGGAGCCACTGGTTTAATTTTAGTTGCTGTTTACCATACTTTTTATTCTCTTTTTCATAAGGAAGGAAGAAGAGATCTTTTCCTCCTTCTTCCACGAAAGAAAGATTTTTTGGACTTTTTCCAGATGATTAAATATTTCTTAGGAAAAGCTGATGAAAAGCCAAAGTTCGGCAGGTTCAATTATGTTGAAAAATTTGATTACTGGGCCGTCTACTGGGGATGCGTTATTTTAATCGGTTCTGGGTTGCTCCTCTGGTTTGAGAACATCAGCTTAAGATATTTCCCAAAATTTATCTTGGATATTGCTAAAGAAGCCCATTCCGATGAGGCTCTTTTGGCTGCCTTGGCTATCATCATCTGGCACTTTTATAATGTTCACTTTAATCCCAGTAAATTTCCTGGGACTTTGACCTGGTGGACAGGAAAAATATCAAAAAAAGAAATGTTTGAAGATCATTATCTCGAGTATCAAGAGGTTTTTGGGGAAAAGAAAGTAAACAAAGAAGAAGATTTAAATAGGGAAAATGAAAAAGCTAATTAAAGGTTTGTGGAAAGTTTTCAAAGAATCCCGAAAAACCTTTATAATTCTCTTTCTGATCGTTTTAGGCATATTTATCGCTGGAAATCTTTTGTTCTTTGGCATTTCTCATTTTCCAAAGTCTTGCACCACCTGCCATTTTATGAAACCCTATTTTGACCAATGGAAGGCTTCTTCTCATAATCAAGCGACTTGTCTAAAGTGTCATCCCTATAAGATTCCTTTTATCACTGTTGCCACTATCAAGTATTTCACCAAAACTTATAACCCTCGACCCCATGCCAACGTCAAGGATAAAACCTGCCTTAAGGGCGGATGTCATGATAAGAGACTAATCGAGAGTAGAGCTTCCCTAAAGGGCGGGATTGTCTTTGACCACAATCAGCATTGGGGAATCAAAAAAAGAGGTAAAGAATTGCGCTGTACAAGCTGCCATTACCAAATTGTCCAGGGAGGACATTTTGCTATTGATAATAGAGTCTGTTTTTTATGCCATTTCAAAGGAGCTGGAAAGGGAAGAGCTGTGACTGGTTGTCCTTCTTGTCATGGGACTCCTACCAAAATAGTTAAGCATGAAGGCTTTTCTTTCAGTCATGAGTCATATTTAAAAATTGGAGTAAAGTGCGGACAATGCCATTTAGAAGTGACTTCTGGTTTGGGAGAAGTCCCAGAGGAGAAATGCCATGATTGTCATCTGCCGAGGGAAGAGAGAATAGAAGAAGTCGATTTTCTCCATGATGTTCATATCGCCCAAAAAGGTTATGCATGCTTGCAGTGTCATTCAGAGATTAAACACGGCCAGGTAAAGATGATTCAGGCCTTGGAGGTAACCTGTGAAAAATGTCATACGCGGCTCCACTCCCGTCAAAAAGAGATTTATATGGGAACAGGCGGCCGAGGTGTCAGCGATATCCCGAGCCGTATGTTCTCTGCTCAGGTAACTTGCGACGGCTGCCATATAAGCGAGGCAAGAGTTGAGGAAGCTGGCGTTTTGGCTTTTGGGGAAAAAAGCTTAAGAGCTGTGAAGGAATCTTGTGTCATTTGTCATGGAGCCGGCTATGATAAAATGCTCGATGATTGGGTCTCTATCATGAATAAACAGATTAAATTTGTTGAGCCCTATCTGCTCCAAGCTGAAAGGTTAGTGAAGAAAACGAAAAGAACCGATATAGACTACGAGAAAGCAGTTTTTTTGGTTCAGGATGCGAGGGAGAATTTTGGTCTGGTCAGAATAGGTCGAGCAGCCCATAACGTCGAGTACAGCGTTAATCTATTAAAAGCTTCTCTAGAACAAGCAAGAGAAGCCCTGGAAATTTTAAATCGAAAGCCATTAAAGATTACTCCAACTGATATTTTGGATAAGGGCAATTCTTATTGTCTCGCCCTCTGCCATTCTCGAATCGGAATTCCGCCCGAGATAAAAATTGAAAAAAGAAACATAGATTTTCCTCACTTGATACATGCTGAAAAGTTGACTATTAGATGCACGGAGTGCCATTCTCTCGAAAAACACCGGATACCGATAAGGCCTGAAGGAGTTGCTACAGAGACTCAGGCTTTTATCCTTAAATATAGAATCTGTGACAGGTGCCATGGAGAAGGGTTCTCTTCAATCTTGGCCCAGCTCGGTAAGGATGAACAAATGAAATACCCGGGAAAGTGCACAACATGCCACCAGGACGTAGAGAAAATAAGCAAGCAAGTGTTCGGTTTAGAGTTCTCCCATAAAAATCATTCAGAAAGAAAATTGAGCTGCCGCAGATGCCATTCTTTCTTGAGAAAACATGGAGAGATAAATGTAACAAAGCAGAGCTGTGCCTCTTGCCACCATCAGGAACTCCAGAACAACTGCCAACACTGTCATCTTCCTCAATACAATATTTACTGGGGAAAATTGAATATATTGGGATTAAAAGGAGAGATGGATGTCATGGCCCAGGCTGAGGTTTCCTGTACAGACTGTCATGATTTAACCAGAAAAGCACAAACTGTTGATACCATTAAACATTTTTGTGTCGATTGTCATGAAGAAGGATATGACGACATTTTGATTGGATGGGAGAAAGAATTGATTGACAAGCAAAATGAAATTACCAACAAGATTTTCGAAATCCAGCAACTAATTGAAGAAAACAAGAAGAAAGGAGAAGACATTTCCTTAGGGGAGAAATATTTAAAAGAAGGAATGATGACTTACCAAATAGTCAGGAAAGGAAAAGGCGTGCATAATGTAGAATTATCTTTAGAACTTCTAGATAAATCTTTAGAGAAAATGAGATTGGCTTTAAATAATCTGAAGCCTTAAATTTAAAAACTCTCTCTGTGAATAGTCTTGACAATAGGATTTTAATTTTTTATATTATATCAAATGTTGAGAGAAACGATAGAGTTAATAAGAATTGGCTTAATAAATTTATTCTTAAGTTTATGATATTTATTAAAGGATTTCTTTAGTGACATAGCCCAAGTATGATGAAAGTTAAAAGTGATCCTACTTTGTTGGCTGAAGTTCGCAAGTACGGCAAATTTGATACCAACGCCTGTTTTCAATGTGGTAGTTGCACGGTTATATGTAATCTAACAAATAACTCAGCTTCATTTCCTCGCAGAATAGTTCGATATACTCTGTTGGGTTTGAGAAAACTGTTGCTAAGCAGCCTGGAGCCATGGTTATGCTACTACTGTGGCGATTGTTCTACGACCTGCCCGAGACAAACAGAGCCCGGAGAAGCAATGATGACACTCCGACGCTATCTCACTGCACAATATGACTGGACAGGCCTCTCTTCAAAAATCTACAGCTCAAAGGCATGGGAAATAGGGGCGCTTTTCTTAGTGGGAGCCTTTGTTTTACTACTGGTGGTACTCTATCATGTATATGTTGTAGGATTGCAACTCCCCGAATTCGCCTCAGAACCCATGGGATTGGAGCATATGTTCGACAAAATTGCAATTTTCACACTTTCAGTTTTTTTCATATCCTTGTTCTTTTTGATATCCAACGCCTTTCGTATGTATTGGTTCACCATGCACAGGGGCAGCAAAGTTAAAATACCTTTCCTTTTATACCTTACCGAAGCCAAGACATTAATACTACACGCGCTCACTCAGATACGGTTTCGAGATTGTACAGACAAAAGACGCTGGATAAAACACTGGTTACTCGTATCAGGATGTGTGCTGATGTTTTTTCTCCTGATTTTCTTCCTGAAGTGGTTTCAGACAGACAATGTTTATCCTGTTTACCACCCTCAAAGATGGCTGGGTTATTTCGCTACTGGTGCTCTCCTCTATGCCACAACAGAAATCCTAATAAGTCGTATCAAGAAGCGCGAACAAATACACAAGTTTTCCGACTTGACTGACTGGATTTTACCAATATTGCTGTTACTGACTGCAGTGAGTGGGATTGCAGTTCATATCTTCAGGTATTTAGGATTTTCTTTGGTCACCCATTACACATATGCTCTTCACTTAGCAATAGCTGTTCCAATGTTAGTCATTGAAGTACCATTTGGTAAGTGGACCCATATGATTTACCGGCCTTTGGCGATTTACTTTCAAACGGTTAAAGAAAAGGCATTGCAACAGCAGTTGCCCAAAGAGGCCATTTTCGACTATGTTGGATAACAAAATGCAGAATAAAAAAATCGGTGCTGCATTAGTTGTTGGTAGTGGAATTGGGGGTATGCAGGCAGCACTTGATTTGGCAGCATCCGGTATAAAGGTTTATCTGGTTGATAATAAACCATCTATTGGTGGAGTGATGTCTCAACTTGATAAGACTTTTCCTACAAATGATTGTGCCATGTGTACAATGGCACCAAGGTTAGTTGAAACTGGCAGAAATAAAGATATTGAGATAATTACTTTATCAGATATAGAAAAAATAGATGGTGAACCAGGTAATTTCAGAGTAACTTTGAAGAAAAGAGCAAGGTATATAAATGAGGAGAAATGTACTGGTTGTGGTGAATGTCAAGAGGTTTGCCCAATTAAGATACTTGACGAATACAATATGAATATAATAGAAACAAAAGCAATTTATCGTAGATATCCCCAAGCAGTCCCTAATACTTTTGCGATTGAAAAATTAGGGCAATCACCTTGTAGATTTGCCTGTCCTGCGGGACAGAAAGTTCAGGGTTACATTGCATTAATTAGAGAAAAACGCTATGAAGATGCCTTTCATGTGATTGTGCGTGATAATCCGTTACCTTCGGTTTGTGGACGTATCTGCAAACATTATTGTGAAGAAGAATGCACAAGAGAACGTGTGGATGAACCAGTTTCCATCATGAACCTGAAAAGATTTATCGCTGATTGGGCTTATGAGAGAAAGTTGACCCGCAAAAAACCTGTAACCGAAAAAGAAAATATTAAAAATAATTCCAAACGCGTGGCAATAATTGGTTCAGGTCCTGCAGGATTAACTGCGGCACGAGACCTGAGTGATTTAAGTTATTCAGTCACTATCTTTGAGGCTCTTTCAGAACCCGGTGGTATGATGCGTTTTGGTGTGCCCGAATACAAGTTATCTAAAGAGAGATTGCAATGGGACATTCAAAATATTTTGTCTAATGGTATTGAATTGGAAACAAATCATAAAGTAGAAAGCATCGATTCTCTCCTTCATAATGGATTTAATGCAGTCTTTATTGCTACAGGATCACATGGAGGCAAAAAATTGCATATACCTGGAAACGATTTACCAGACGTGCTTGTTAATACAGACTTCCTTCGTAAGGTAGCAATGGGTGAAGAGGTAAAATTAAAAGAAAGAGTATTAGTATTAGGTGGTGGTAATGTAGCTATAGATGTTGCCCGAACAGCAATAAGACTGGGCGCTAGGGATGTTCATCTTGCTTGTTTAGAGTCACGAGAAAAGATGCCAGCTGACCCCTGGGAGATAGAGGATGCAGAAAAAGAAGGTGTCAAAATTTTTCCTTCACGTTCTTTTCTTGAGATTGCCTCACAAAATGGTAATGTCATAGGAGTTAGATGCATTAAAGTAAACTTCCATGGATTTGACGAGGATGGAAGACCAGATATGGAATTGATAAAAGGTACTGAACATGCAATTGAAGCTGATACAGTGATTTTTGCAATTGGCCAAGCACCGGAGATACCCTTTACCCATGAAGGAATTGAACTGACAAAGTTTGGAACGATTAAAATAGATAAGGATACACTTGCAACTTCAAAGCAAGGTGTATTCGCTGGTGGGGATGTAGTTACAGGAACTAAATTCATAGTTGATGCTATTGCTGCTGGTCACCGTGCAGCTAATTCAATCGATCTTTATCTAAATGGCAAGGAACCCAAGCAGATTGAACCATTATTCTCCAAAGTAGAATTAACGGATGAAGAGATAAGAAAAAAAATTAGAAGTGAAAACAAGCGACATTCTACTCCTTCCTTATCTGTTGAAGAAAGAAAAAGAAGCTTTGCTGAATTCCAACAGGGATATACAGAAGAGATGGCTCTCGAAGAGGCGAATCGATGCCTTGAGTGTGGTATCTGTTCTGAATGCTTGCTATGTGAGGAATTTTGTGAAGCAAAGGCAATAAATCATGAGATGCCAAAAGAAGAATTAATAGAATTGGATGTAGGTGCAATTATATTATCCCCAGGATGTGAAATTTTTGACGCAAAAATTAAGGAAGAATTGGGTTATGGTCGTTATCCAAATGTTATTACTGCCCTTGAATTTGAAAGAATTTTATCTCCTTCTGGACCATTCTCAGGTAAAGTCTTAAGACCTTATGATAAAAAAACACCGAAACGTATTGCTTTTATACAGTGTGTTGGCTCGCGCGATTTTGAAAGGGATTATTGCTCTTCAGTGTGCTGTATGTACGCCACAAAAGAAGCAGTCATAGCTAAGGAACACGTTGGTAAAGATTTAGAGTGTGATGTATTTTTTATGGACTTACGTGCATTTGGTAAGGGGTTTGAGGAATATTATCAAAGGGCAAAAAAATTAGGAGTAAATTATATAAGATGCCGTCCACCTTCTATTGAAGAAATACCTCAAACAAAAAACCTTTTAATTAAATATCTAACTGAAGGCGATAAGAAGGTTTCTCGTGAATATGACTTGGCTGTTTTGTGTATTGGTATGCAACCACCAAAGTCTGTAAATAAAATTGCTGAGAAATTTGGAATTAAATTAAATGAATTTGATTTCTGCAAGACATCTACTTTCAGACCGGTTGAATCTACGCGCGATGGAATATATGTATCTGGACCATTTACAGAGCCCAAAGATATACCTGAAACAGTCATGCAAGCATCAGGTGCGGCATCAAAGGTTCTATCACTTTTAAAAGATGTAAAAGGCAGCTTGATTATACCTAAGGAATATCCGCCAGAGATAGATGTAAGTGGCCAAGAACCAAGAATTGGAGTATTTGTATGCCATTGCGGGACAAATATTGCAGCAGTAGTCAATGTTCCTGAAGTCGTTGAATATGCAAAAACACTTCCTGATGTTGTTTATGCAGAGAATAATTTGTATACCTGTTCAAACGATACTCAAGAAATGATAAAAGAGAAAATAAAAGAGCATAACTTAAATCGTGTAATAGTTGCCTCTTGCACCCCAAGAACTCATGAACCTCTATTCAGAAACACAATCCGGGAGGCAGGCCTTAATCCCTATCTCTTTGAAATGGCAAATATCAGAGATCAATGCTCATGGGTACATATGAAGGAACCTAAAAAAGCAACGAAGAAAGCAAAAGACTTAGTAAAAATGGCAGCTGCTAAAGCAAGATTATTAGAACCTCTGGAAAAAAAGTCAGTATTTATTAAAAAATCTGTGCTTGTTATTGGTGGGGGACTTTCTGGTATGACATCTGCACTTGAACTGGCAACTCAGGGATTTGACGTATATTTAGTGGAGAAAGAAAAAGAGCTCGGTGGTAACCTTAAACATATTTACTATTTACTCAATGGAGAAAAACCACAAGATGAATTAAAAAATCTTGTTGAAAAAGTAAAAGAGAATAATAAAATTCATTTGTTTACAGAGTCAAAAATAGAAAGCATAGAAGGCTCAATTGGTAATTTCAAAACAAAAATTACAACTGATGGAGAATCAAAAGAATTTGAGCATGGTGCGGTAATTGTTGCAACTGGCGCAAAAGAATATAAACCAAGAGAGTATTTATATGGTCAGGATGAAAGAGTAATAACGCAACTTGAACTCGAACAGCACTTAGCAAGCAGTGAGTGGTTTGTAACCGCTAAAAATCGACCCCCGAAAACTGTTGTTATGATTCAATGTGTAGGTTCTCGGGATAATGAAAGACCGTATTGTTCAAGGGTGTGTTGCACAGAAGCAATAAAGAATACATTAAAAATAAAGGAACTTTCACCTGATACAAATATTTATATTCTATATAGAGATGTAAAAACTTATGGATTTAGAGAAAGCTATTATACAAAGGCAAGAGAAAAAGGTGTTGTGTTCATAAGATATGAAGAAGATATGAAGCCAGAAGTTTCAAGAAATGGTAATGGGTTACAAGTCGAAGTTTTCGACCAGATTTTGAGAATGCCAATTGAGATATCTGCGGATTTGGTAATATTATCTGCAGGAGTAATTGCTAATGGTGAGAACGAAACAATTGCTCAATTTTTAAAAGTTCCGTTAAACAATGATGGATTTTTTCTTGAAGCACATATGAAGTTGCGTCCAGTTGATTTTGCCACAGATGGAGTATATTTATGTGGCTTAGCACATTCTGCAAAAAGGGTAGAAGAAGGTATAATTCAGGCGCAAGCTGCATCCTCAAGAGCAACTACTATACTTTCAAAGGATAGTATAGAGTTGGAAGCAAACATATCTCAAGTCATAGATGAAAGTTGCGATGGTTGTGCATACTGTGTTGATCCCTGTCCTTTTAACGCTATAACATTAATCGAATATATGAGAGAAGACGCAATAAAAAAGACGGTTGAAGTAAATGAAACTGCCTGTAAGGGTTGTGGATGTTGTCAAGCAACATGTCCAAAGAAAGGAATATTTGTGAGAGGCTTTAAGTTGGAACAGATTGCAGCACAAGTCAATGCTGCTTTAGGAGTGAAATGATGCAAGAGGAATTTGAACCATTGATCATAGGTTTTTGCTGTAACTGGTGTTCGTATGCGGGGGCGGACTTGGCAGGTGTATCCAGAATCCAATATCCACCCAATATCAGAATAATAAGAGTGATGTGCTCAAGTATGGTTCATCCAAATTTAGTGATCGATGCATTAACAAAAGGAGCGGATGGTATTTTAATCTGTGGTTGTCACCCTGGAGACTGTCACTATAAAGAAGGAAATCTGAAAGCAGAGAAGAGGGCTGAAGCAATACAACTTATGTTACAGGATTTTGGCCTAGAAGAGGAAAGATTTAGATTGGAATGGGTTTCGGCATCAGAAGGTCAAAGATTTGCACAGGTTGTTAGAGAATTTACAGAGCAGCTTAGGGAGTTAGGACCGAATCCGTACAAAACATAAATATGAAACCACAGAGAACACAAATGATAAAAAATCCGAAGCACGAAATCCGCCTTCGCCCCGAGCTCAGGCCGAGGGGAAATTCGAAACAATCTCCCTTCGGCTCGAGGCCTTCAGGACGAGAGCAAATGACCGAAATCCAAAATCCAAAACAAAGAAATTATGTAATTTAGGAACTCGAGCAATATTGTTTGGAACATTTGAAAATTTGTCCCGAGTGCTCGGGATGTTTCGGACGAAAAGTCCCGTGGGGACCTCGTCCCTTTACGGGATTTCGATATTCGGATTTCGAATTTAGTAAAGCAAGTGACCTCTGTGGTTAAATTTGACAATACTATGAAATCTATTCGGAGAACTACTGCCTGATGCCTAATGTCTCCTTAATAGTTAACGGCAAAAAGTTTATGTGGGATGGTGTTGTTTATAAAACCAAAGAAGAAGCCTTAAATAAAATGCAAAAATACAAAAATGATGGGTTTGAAGTTGAATTGTTAGAAGAAGAGGAACAATATCTTCTCTATACAAGGAGAGTTGTAAAAGAAGTTGTAGTGGATGACAAGCAATAAGTGATTGACTCACATGACAGGGCCACTCCCCTTCTCAACAAGTATTGTCAATTTAACCCCAGAGGCCACCTGCTTTGCATGCTACAGGGCAAGCAAATTCCAATGACCAAATAATCATCTCGAGTGCTCGGGACGGTCATTGGGATTTCGGTCATTGGAGCTTATTTGTAATTTGGTCCCGAGTACTCGGGATGGAATTTTCATTTAGAAGTATTCTTCAGCAATTCTTTGAGCCATTAAAGGAATAGCTTTTTTAACTGGTTCAGATAACCCAGATTGAACTGTTTCTGGTACTGCTTCAACTTGACAGGTCATTATTCTTACTTTAACCGAACATAAATCCTGTAATTCCTTTAAAAGATTAGAAGAAGGTACTTGATGAATTGAAAAATCATTGATTTTTTTTTCTGGGATTTCATCAATGGAAATATCAAAAATTTCACCTGGTCTTCTACCTTTGTCCACAGCATCAATTACCAACATAATCTCTGGTCGAACCTCACTTAAAGAAATGGTGAACAGAATTTTTCTTATGCCAGTACCCACATCTAATAAGCAGACATTTTCTGGGATACTATAGTTATTAGTTAGATATTCAACTACTTCAGGTCCGAATCCGTCATCACCGAAAAGTTTATTTCCGCACCCAACTATTAAGATTTTTTTTCGACAGTAGATAGGGAGTTGTTCCATCTCTAATGTTCAAATATCCATCCCGAGTACTCGGGATGGATATTGAGTTTTGAAATAGCTAAATTTTCAGTTTTTTCGATTAAAAAGTAGAGAAAATCTCCCAAAAATTTCAAGAATCTTAAATTTATTCTCGAGTATCAGTTGGAAAATGTAGTTAAAGTATTCCCTTCAGGATCAATAATGTCAATCTTCACACCGAGTTTACCATCTAACCTATGTGTAGCACAGGAAAAGCAGGGATCATAAGCTCTGATAGACATCTCAACCTGATTCAGAAGTCCCTGGTCATATTTACCATCTTTAATTAAATCTTTGGCTGCTTTTTTAACTGACATATTAATGGCAGCATTATTGTTTTGGGTGGCTACAATAAGGTTGACATTTGTCAGCAGGCCATTCTCATCTGTTTCATAGTCATGAATCAAAGTCCCTCTAGGAGCTTCTACACAACCAATTCCTCTGGCAGCTCTTGGTTCAACCTTTTTTCTTATATCAGTACTGGTAATCTCAGGATCATCAAGCAATCGAATAGTATTTTCAGCATTATATAACAACTCAATTAACCTTGCCCAGTGATAGAGAAGAGTTAATTGAGTAGGACGGCCAAATTTTTCTCTGAATTCTTCAAGTTCAGCTTGAGCTAAAGGTGTATTAATTTTATCACAGACATTGAGTCTAGCCAGGGTATTAACCCGAAAAATCCCTTTTGGATTATCCAGATCCATAGAAAACTCACCTGTTTTCTTCATATAGGGGAACTTCATATAGGTCCAGGGTTCAATATGCTCACTGAGATAATTGGTGTACTCATCGCATTTGAAATCTTCATAAGAACCGTCAGTAAACATCAATCTCAGTTTTCCATCATAAAGATTGAGTGAACCATCCTCAGTTACAGTGCCTAAAAATCCTGTGTTTATAACACCCAGAGATTTAACTACTTCTAAATATTTAGGAAAAATGTTCTCTTTGGCAAAGAAAATGGAGAATTTAGCTAACTCGAGACATTCATCTGCCATCTGCCTCAGCTCTTTTCTTTCTGATTCTAATAAAGGACGACTAAACCCTCCTGGAACTGCAGCAGCAGGATGAATGGCTTTTCCAGAAATCATCTCTAACATCTTGGCTGCCATGTGTCTGACTTTTACCACTCTTTTGGCCACATCAGGAGCTGCACCTAAAATGCCAATAACATTTCTGACTGCATAATCAGCATCCGGCCCAAGTAGGAAATCTGCTCCAGCTAAAAAATAGAAGTGAAGTATATGCTCTTCCATATAAGCAATACTGTTACACAATTCCCTCAGTTTTTTTGCAGCAGAAGGAGGATCCACACCAAAAACAGCATCAGTTGCTTTGGCAGAAGCTAAATGATGAGACCAAGGACAAACCCCACATATACGGGTAGTAATTCTGGGCATCTCTTCGACTGGTTTGCCAATACAAAATCGCTCGAAACCCCTTAACTCAACGATATTCACCCGGGCATTACTCACATTTCCAGTGTCATCGAGTTGGATTGTTATCTTAGCGTGTCCTTCAATCCTTGAAACTGGTTGAATAACTAATGTTTTTCCCATAATTCACCTCCTTGGAATAGGTCTCAAACGACCGGCTCCAGCAAATCTGTTAAAGGTTGCCGCACGATCTGGTATTTGTTTTGGATCAAGACCAATTGTAGACAAAGCACCCATCATATCAACCATTGGATTGGCTGCCTCTGTTAAAGGACCAAAACACCCCCGGCAAGGCATATATGCTTTTATACACCGAGGTATTTTAGCTGCTCCACCGCAACCTGCTCTGGTGGCAGGACCATTGCACAAGAAACCTTGTTCCATAAAACAACGAACAGTCTCCAGAGACTTCCCTGGTTCAAATTCAACTGATTCAAGGGGTCTTTTCAATGTGGTCACAGCTTTCTTTTCTCTTATAGTTGGACATTCATCACACACACTTTTTTCAGAAAGTTTGATTTCTTTTCCCTCTAAAAGTGCGGTAAGTGCTTCGGCAACTAATTCTGGTGTTGTCGGGCAACCGGGTAGTTTGAGATCAACATTTACTACTTCATGTAAAGCATAAACTCTATCAGTAAGTGGTGGCACTTCTTGAGAGGGAGTATCTGCTGAATCAGTGGAAACAGAACCTCGATAAACCTTTTCATAAATTTCATCAAGCATAAATTGATTAGCCAGGGCTGGCACACCACCATAACAGGCACAGGAACCCATAGCAATAAGTATCTTGCACTTTTTCCTCATCTCTTCAGCTAATCTTCTATTCTCTTCATTTCGTATTCCTCCAGTAATAATTCCAACATCAGCTTCAGGAATCTCTGGACCTGGTTGATCACCTGTTTGTCCATATAACTTGTGATCCATTATGACCGGCATATGGACAAACTCAAGTTTGGGTAAAATGTCAAGAAGTGGTTCTCCAATATCAAGGATGGTTACTTCGCATCCTCCACAGATGGCTAACCACTCCTCAGCTACTCTGACAGCCATCTTTCACCTCCTTAGAAAATAAAGCTTTTTCAATTTTGAAAACCCAATCAAGGTTTTCATATCCTATTTTTTGGCTTAACTTCCCTGCCTGCCGCTATTTGCGGTGGATACAGCGTACTATATTATTAAAGTCATT
>JBHIEE010000026.1:0-27827 GCA_046760445.1 Candidatus Aminicenantia bacterium | reverse complement strand
ATAGGGGGTACTTGTTTGAATTATGGCTGTATTCCTACCAAAGCTCTTCTTTATCCTGCTAAAATTTTAGAGATAATAAAAAATAGTGAAGAATTTGGAATTAAGATGGACAATTTCAGTCTTGATTGGCCAAAAATTCAGCAGAGAAAACAGAAAATAGTGGATCAATTAGTTCGAGGGGTAAATTTTCTTCTTAAGAAAAGTGGAGTAGAGGTTATTGAGGGTAAAGCAGCGTTAGAAAATAATCATATGGTAGTGGTCAGCAATGATAAAGAAAAGAAAATCTTAGAAGCTGAGAATATAATTTTAGCTACAGGAAGTAGGCCAGCAGATTTGCCATTTTTAAAGCCTGATGGCAAGCAAATCATCACCAGTAAAGAAGCATTAGAGTTAGAAAAAATTCCAGAAAGTATGGCTGTTATTGGAGGAGGAGGAGTGGGACTTGAGATTGGCTTAATTTATCACTATTTTGGGACTAAAATATCGATTATTGAAATTTTGCCCACTATTCTTCCCGGTAATGATCTGGAATTAGTTCTAAATCTGGAGAGAATTTTAAAAAAGGAAGGAATATTCATTTTTACTCATACTCGACTAAATAAAGCAGAAGTTAAAGATAATAAAATAAAATTAGAAGCGATCAGTTTAGAGAACAATCAGACTCTTTCTCTTGAAATAGAAAAGGTTCTGATTGCAGTTGGAAGAAAGCCTAATTCAGAAAATTCAGGCTTGGAAAAAGTTGGAATTGCACTGGATAACTATGGGTTTGTTAAAGTTGATTCTCGATTAAAAACCAATATTCCTAATATATACGCTATTGGTGACCTGATAGGAGGAAAACTTATGGCTCATAAAGCTTCCCATGAAGGGATAGTGGCTGTTGAGAATATCTGTGGATTACATACCAAAATAGATTATTTATCTTTACCAGCAGCTGTGTTTACTGAACCAGAGTTTTCTACTGTTGGGTTAACCGAAGAACAGGCAAGAGAAAAAGGGATTAATATAAAAATAGGTCGATTTCCTTTCAGAGCTAATGGAAGAGCTTTAACTTTAGCTCAAACTGATGGTTTAATAAAAATCATTTCCAATGAGAACGAGGAAATAATAGGAGCTCATATTTTAGGACCTCAAGCAAGTGAATTAATTTCCGAGCTCTCATTAGCAATAAGTAACAGGCTTAAAACTAAAGATATTTCTAAAAATATCCATATTCATCCTACTCTTTCTGAGGTAATTTGGGAAGCAAACTTAAATGTGGATAAGAAATCAATTCATATTATTAACTAGAAGCTGGAAACTGGAAGCAAGAAGCAGGAAACTATAATCTAGAAGCTGGAAGCTGGAGGCAAGAATGAGTTATAGTTCTTGAGCATCAACAACTGCAATAGCTGTTAAATTTACAATATCATCAACTGAAGCTCCTCTCTGTAAAACATGAACTGGTTTATTCATTCCCATTAGAATAGGACCAACTGCTTTAGCTCCGCCAAGTCTTTCCATCAATTTATAAGCAATATTTCCTGATTGAAGATCTGGGAAAATAAGAACATTTGCCTTTTCTTTCAACTTGCTGAAAGGATAAGTTGATTTTAAAATCTCAGGGACAACTGCTGTGTCAGCTTGCATTTCGCCATCAATAGTTAAATCAGGTTTCTTTTCTTTCACTATCTCTACTGCTCTTTTTACCTTTTCTGATAAGGGATGACGGGTGCTCCCAAAATTAGAGAAAGAAAGCATTGCTACTTTAGGTTCAATGCCAAATCTCTGAGCAGTTTCTGCTGTACTGATGGCAATTTCAGCTAAATCTTCAGAGGCTGGTTCAATATTGACTGTTGCATCAGCAAAAAACATAATATCGTCCTTAAAAATCATCATATAAAGACCAGAAACCTTAGTTAAATCAGGTTTAATTCGAATAATTTGTAAAGCTGGTCTGATCGTTTCAGGATAGTGCATATTTAAGCCAGAGACTAATCCATCAGCATCACCTTTATGAACCATCATTGAGCCAAAATAATTGTGATTTTTTATAATTTCTTCAGCTTCAACCCTGGTAATGCCTTTTCTCTTTCTCATCTGAAAAAATTCTTCGACATATTCTTCAAATTTAGGTGATGTTTCTGGTTCAACAATTTCTACTTTATCCAGAATATCTAAATCTAATTCTTTAATTTTTTGAATAATTTCTTTTTTATTATCCAGGAGAATAGGAGTAGCTATCCCTTCATCAATAATTACCTGGCAGGCTTTAAGAATTTTTTCTTCATTTCCTTCAGGAAAAACAATTCTTTTTGGTTGAGTTTTGGCTTTATTAATAAAAACGCGCATTACTTCACGAGTTTTACCAAGTCTGGCTTCTAATTGATGCTTGTATTCCTCAATATCAATGTGTTTTTGAGCTGCTCCTGAATCCATAGCTGCTTTAGCCACAGCAGAGGCTTCCCAGATGAGCACCCTTGGATCAAATGGTTTGGGAATAATATACTCTGCCCCAAATTTTATGCTTTTATTTCCATAAGCTTTTAGCACTGAGTCAGGAACATCCTCCTTAGCTAAATCAGCCAAAGCATGAGAGGCAGCTATTTTCATCTGGTAATTAATTGTTGTTGCTCTGACATCCAATGCTCCTCTGAAAATAAAAGGAAATCCCAAAACATTATTCACCTGATTCGGATAATCTGACCGTCCTGTGGCCATAATTAAATCTTTTCTAACACTGATAGCATCTTCATATCTGATTTCTGGGTCAGGATTTGCCATAGCAAAAACTATTGGTCGACTGTTCATAGAAGCAATCATCTCTTTGGTGACAACATCAGCTACTGAAACCCCAATAAAAACATCAGCTCCTTTCATTGCTTCAGCCAAAGTTCTTAGTTTGGTATCCTGAGCAAACCTTTCCTTATAAGGATTCATCCCCTTTTCTCTACCTTTATAAAGTACTCCCCGAGAATCACACATAATTATGTTTTTTTTCTTTACTCCTAATTTGACATAAAAATCAGCTATTGCTATGCCAGAAGCCCCGGCTCCATTAATGACTACTCTTACTTTGTCTATTTCTTTTTTTTGGAGTTCAAGAGCATTTAAAAGGCCTGCTCCTGAGATAATAGCTGTTCCATGTTGGTCATCATGAAAAACAGGGATATTCATTTCTCTTATCAAAGTTTCCTCAATATAAAAACACTCTGGTGCTTTTATGTCCTCTAAGTTAATTCCACCGAAAGAGGGTTCTACTAATTTGACCACCTTGATAACTTCATCGGGATCTTCTGAATCAATTTCAATATCAAAAACATCAATATCTGCAAATTTTTTAAAGAGAACCCCTTTCCCTTCCATTACTGGTTTCCCAGCTAAAGCTCCAATATTTCCCAACCCAAGAACAGCCGTGCCATTGGTCACTACAGCAACTAAATTTCCTTTGGCTGTATAGGTATAAACTTCTTCAGGAGCTTTTTGAATTTCCCGACAAGGTTCAGCAACACCAGGAGTATAAGCTAAGGATAAGTCCCTTTGGGTAAGACAGGGTTTAGTTGTGCAAACCTCTATCTTGCCTTTCCTTCCTTTTGAATGATACTCTAATGCTTCTTCTCGTCTAATCATTTGTTCACCTTTCTCCCATAAAATTTTTTGGAATTTTATATTATCACTAACCCCAGATAAGTTCAACTCGATTAATTCAATTTCTTAGAATATATCGAAAAGGAAAAAGTTAAAAGTTAAACAAGACTGCAGGTAAAATTTTGACTCTGTTCATCCCAACAAGATAAATTGTGAAGATACGAGGACATATTCCATTTGGTATCTTTTTATGTTAATAATACAAGGTTGAAAGAAAAGGCCTAATTAATGAAAAAAAATGATTTCCAAGCTTCCAGTCAAGAAATCACCACCATTGCTAAAGGCGCAGGAATTGTTTTTATTGGAACAATAATCGGAGCTGGATTAAGGTATGTCTTTCAAATAATTATTGCTCGGAACTTGGGTGTAGAGCTTTTTGGAACTTTCTTTTTAGGGTTTGCTGTTTTTAAAGTGGCAGGAATGATTACTGAATTGGGTCTACCTAATGGAATTATCAGATATGTAGCTCTTTTTTATGGCGAGAGAGATGAGAGACGAGTAAAAGGGATAATAACACTGGCTGTTAAGGTGGTAATACTTTCTAGTATTATAATTGCTACATTAATTATTTTACTCTCCAAGACAATATCTTTTAATCTTTTTCACAAAATAGAATTAACCAATATCTTAAGGCTATTTGCTATGGCAATTCCTTTTACAACTCTAACTACTATTTTAGTCTTTTCCACCCAGGGTTTTAAAATAATGAAGTATAAAGTACTTGTGAGAGAAATTTTTGAACCCTTGGTGAGGATTACTTTAGTTATTATCTTATTTATCTTTGGTTGGAAACTTTATGGAGTAATATTTTCTTATTTAATTCCACTAATATTGGGACCATTATTAGCTTTTTATTACCTTAAGAAAATTTTTCCTCAAATTACAAGAAAGGAAGTGCTGCCAATTTATGAAACAAAGAAGCTCTTGGATTTTTCGTGGCCTCTACTTTTTGTTCAATTTTTGGGCTTATCGATGTTATGGATAGATACATTAATGTTGGGATTTTTTAAAACATTTCAAGATGTCGGCATTTATAGTGCAGCTCAAAGAACGGCATTATTAGGAAGCATAATTATAAGTTCATTTAATTCTATTTTTGCTCCTGTAATTTCAGATTTATATAATAGAAAGGAATTAGATAAGTTAAATAATTATTTTAAAACAGTTGCTAAATGGATATTCACTTTCAGTTTTCCTCTTTTTTTATTGATGATATTTTTTGCTGAATCCATTTTGAATGTTTTTGGTCATGAATTTATTAAAGGTGCTACTTGTTTAATTATTTTAAGTATTGGATGGATTATTTATTCTGGAGTGGGTTCAGTAGGACAAATGATTATTATGAGTGGAAGACAAAAACTTCATCTTGTAAATATGTCAAGTATTTTATTTATGAACATTATTTTAAATTTAATCTTGATTCCAAAATATGGAATCATAGGAGCAGCAATAGCAACATCTACATCCATAATCTTATTTAGTATTATTGAATTAATACAAGTTTATTTAATTTTAAAGATTCATCCTTATAGAAAGGACTTTTTAAAGCCATTGTTTGCTGGAGGTGTTTCTCTATTTACTTTATCTCTGTTGACAGAATTAATAATCTGTAATATATATAGTGGCATGTTAAAATCACTCATTCTTGGGTCAGTAGCATTTATAGGTATTTATATTTTAATATTTTATATTCTTGGTTTACAAGAAGAAGATAAAATTGTATTGGAAAAAATCAAGGAAAAATTTCAATTAAAACAATAAACATAAAATAAGAGGAAGATGTTACTAAATTAATTAGGGAAAAGAATAAATGGTTGACGTAATTTTAGTCAAACTGGAACCAGAAAATGAAACTCAGGGGCTACCCCCTCCTTTTGGAATACTTTATTTGGCTGATTCCTTAGAAAAAGCTGGAGTTAAGGTAAAATTATTCCATAAGCCAGCATCAAAAACTACAATTCATAAGCTGATAGAAGATGTTTCGAAAGAAAAACCTCTTTTTGTGGGATTTTCAAATTTTACCACCTCACCCCTTAATTTAGCTAAAAAAGCATCCATAGAAATAAAAAAGAAGTTTAATATCCCAATTGTCTGGGGAGGAATTCATTCAACAATTTTTCCAGAACAGACTTTAATGAATAATTTCATTGACATAATTGTAATTGGAGAGGGAGAGGAAACGATTGTAGAATTAACTAACCTCTTGAGTAAGAAAGTCTTACATCCTAAAGATTTAGCCGATATACAGGGGATAGGTCTTAAAAATAAGGGAAGGATTATTATAAATGAACTTCGACCATTCATTAAAAATTTAGATACTTATTCTCCTGCCTGGCACTTATTAGATATTGAAAAATATATTTATACCAAACAGCATTTTTATACTCAAATAGGTTCTAAAATATCTGGAGAAAAAATTGCTGCTATTATCACGAGTCGGGGTTGTCCCTGGCGTTGTGGATATTGTTACAATCAGGCTGTTAATAAAAGAAACTTTAGGGCTCAGTCTGTTCAGAAAGTCATTAAAGAGGTTCAATATTTAAAAAAGTTTGACGTTTCTGCATTAATTTTTGAGGACGATAATTTCTTTGCCAGCAAAAATCGAGCCCTTGAAATTATCCGGAATATTAATACCTCATGGTCTTGTTCTATTAGAGCAGATTATATTGCAAAATGGGGAGATAGTTTTGTAAAAGAACTTAGTGAGAATGGATGTTTCGAATTGCGAATTGGAGCAGAATCTGGTTCTCAAAGAATTTTAGATTTGATGAAAAAAGACATAACAGTAGAACAAATAAAAAAAGCAGTAGAGTTATGTTCTCAATATAAAATAAGGACACTGTTGAATTTTATGGTAGGTATCCCAGGTGAATCATGGTCTGATGTTTGTAAAACTTTAGACTTTATCGATGAATTAGAGAAAATAGGAAAATATGTAACTATATCATCGGTAGCTATTTATGCACCCTGGCCAGGAGCATTTCTCAGTGAATTAGCCATAAAAAAAGGGTTTAGACCTCCGACTTCATTAGAAGGGTGGTCAAAATATTGGGCACAAAGAGTAAAGCTTGCTCCTTATTCGGATAAAAGGATTAAATTTATTGGATTTTATAGAGTTCTAATCAGAAAGGATTTTAAAAACGTATCTTTTCCTGTTATGGCAAAGTTGTTGAGGCGAATTGCTCTCTTCAGGTGGAATAGAAGATATTTTAAATTTCCATTAGATTATTATATTCCTGCGTTTTTTCTTAGATTATTAAGGAAAGTAGGTCTCACTAAAATTTCAAGAGCATTATATGAATAAAGCTATATTTTTATCATCTTGTTATTTCCCCTTATATAATAGGACCTTAATAAGAAATAAGAAAAATAAAACTAGAAAAGTATTTATGACAGAAAATATAAATATGTTTTCAACGTAATAAAATATGGAATTAGCAATTTATAGAGAGATTAAAAGAATTGCGGTTTTTAGAACAGTTTCTTCTCCTCAAAAAATTGCTTGGAATTTCATAAAATACAATTTTCCTCGACCATTTTCAAAGCCTTTTCTTCCAAGAGCGATGTGCATTTATGTCACTTACAGATGCAATATGCGTTGTAAGATGTGTGGTATTTGGATACAAAATTCAAAATATCAATCAAATGAATTATCATTGGAAGAATTTGATAAAATTCTTTCCGATCCTCTTTTTTCAAAGCTCGAATTTATAAACATAAATGGAGGAGAGCCTAACTTAAGAAGAGACTTGGTGGAAATAGTAAAGATGTTTATAAATAAATTCCCTCATTTGAAAACTATTACCTTGAATACCAACGGAATTCCTCCAGAAAAAACAATGGAGAATGTAGAAAAAATCTCAACTTTGTGCCAGAGAAATAAGATTCGATTTTCCGTATCCATTTCATTGCATAAAATAGGAAAAGAATATGACAAAATTGCAGGGATTAAAAATGCTTATCCCAAAGTGAGAGAGGCTTTCAATGGGTTAAAAAAAATAAATCAAAATAATAAGTTCTATATTTCTGCTAATTGTGTCATTACAAATTTAAATCTATTCAGTTTGGGTAAAATGTTAAAATGGGGTGCGGAAGAACATATCCCTATTAATTTTACCTTAGGAGAAATAAGAGATAGATTCAATAATTTAGATATGAAAGACAATATAGAAATTAAAGATGAAAACAAAGATTTTTTAATAAAATTCCTCAGGATTTTAGCTAAGGATAAATCTCTTTTTAACCACCATGCTTTTAGATATAAAGTTTTAGCTGATATGATTGAATTTAATAAAGAAAGAAATATATCCTGTCATTATGCTATTGGAGGATTAATACTTGGCTCAGAAGGGTCTCTATTTTACTGTAAAGATAGTAAATCCATAGGAAATTGTCGAGATCAATCCGCTTATTCAATTTATTACGATAAAAAAAATTTAGAGGACAGGGGAAAAAAATTGCTGAAAGGAAAATGCAAAAAATGTCCACCAAATACTTTTAATAGAATTGAAATAGAAAAAGATATTATTAGATATTTGATATTTTTATTTAAGAAGAAAAAAATTTAACTTTAAAGTTAAATATAGTAACAATTAAAACATGAGTTTATATAAAATAAAATATTTTTATCAGATGTTAAAAAATCAATGGAAATCCCTCTCAGAACTTGAGAGTTTGCAGAACAATAAACTCCAAAAATTAATCCATCATGCTTATAATAATGTTCCTTATTATCGCCATTTATTTGACTCTGTAGGATTGAAACCTTACGAAATTAATAGCGTTGAAGATCTGGCGAGAATTCCAATAACATCAAAAAAACAATTACAAAATTCTTCATTAGATGAAATAGTAGATAGAAATGTTAATCTATCTAAATGTGTTCGAATAACAACAAGTGGGTCAACTGGTATACCTCTCCGACTTTTTTATACAAGAGGAGATTTCTCTACACTTAATATGAATTGGATTAGACCATTGTTAATCTATGGGGTAAAACCTTGGCATAAAAGATTGGAGATTACAGGTCCCCATAATATTTCAAATAAAAAGAAATGGTATAATTATTTAGGTTTATGGAATAATAAAATGATCTCTCTCTTTAAGAGTCCTCAAGAATGGGTCAATATGTTGCATTATTATAAACCAGATATATTATATGGATATTCAGGTAGCCTCAAATTGTTGGCAAAATATGTTTTAGACAATGAGATAATTAATATAAATCCTAAGTTTATTTTCGGAGTTTCAGAATTGGTTGATGACGAGTGCCGAGAATTGATATATAAAGCTTTCAAAAAAAAACTCATAGATCTCTACGGGGCAGCCGAAGCAGGGTGCATTGCTTGGCAATGTAAAATATGTAATGGATATCATATTAATATGGATACAGTTATAGTGGAATTTCTACAAGGTGATCAGCCTGCTTCTCCGGGAACTCATGGTAGAATAATTGTTACTAATCTTCATTCCTTTGCTATGCCTATAATGAGGTATGAATTGGGAGACATTGGAATACCAAGTAAAGAAAAATCACTTTGTGAGCGAGAATTGTCTCTTATGGAAGTTGTTGAGGGAAGATCTGATGCTTTTGTTGTGCTGCCTTCTGGGAATTTACTATCACCATTGTTCTTTTTTGGTATAATGAAACCAATAAAAGAAATTGAGCACTGGAAAGTATTTCAAAGGGATA
Source organism: Candidatus Aminicenantia bacterium (assembly GCA_046760445.1). Lineage (GTDB taxonomy): Bacteria > Acidobacteriota > Aminicenantia > JdFR-78 > JdFR-78 > JBHIEE01. The sequence continues at coordinate 18,508 of JBHIEE010000026.1, read as the reverse complement.
TTAAGCATCTAACTATATTTATTGTTCCATCTAAGGATTTCTCGTCTAATACAATTAATCATATAAAACAAAGAGTGGAAGAAAATATTGGTGAAAAAATGGAAATAAAAGTTGAATTAGTTGAAAAAATTCCTGTTGATTCTTCTGGGAAAGTGAGAACTGTCATTTCTCAAGTGAAATCTCCATTTTAAAATTCTTTCAAAAATGTTTTAACAAAGCCAGTGAAAAGCAAAAGCTTATGAAAATTTTTATTGCCAATACTCATTCTATTTTAAATTCTGGAGATGTAGGAATTGTTTTAGCTCAAATTCAGTTTTTAAATAAACATTTCTCAAATTTGGAAATATCCTTAACCTCTCGAACACCTGAAATAGATCAAAAATTTTATAATCCAATGGGAATAAAAGTACTTTCTCCTATAATTCCTTCCCCAAGTATCTTTATAGGTAATATTCAGAAAATAGAACAAAGCTTGAAAAATTTATTCGCTTTTAAATCCAAAAGGAATCTAATGAGAGAAATTAAAAAGAGTGATTTGGTTATTAGTAGTGGAGGAGGATATTTTTACTCGAATCGGAAGATTTTTCCAGGACCTATGTTCTTCCAGAATTTTTTACATGTAAAACTTGCCATTATACTGAATAAACCTGTTATTTTTTTCCCTCAATCTTTTGGACCATTTTATAACCCTTTTGCTTTAAAAATATTAAAGAATGTTTTGGAACGTGATAATGTAATTAAAATTTTTGCTCGAGAAGATATCTCATTTAATCTTCTGCTAAATATCTTAAACAGAGAGAAGAACAAAGATAAGTTGGAGTTATGCCCTGATATTGCTTTTTATTTAAACAAAGAAAAATACCAAGGTGGTCCTCCTATTGAGTTAAATCTTCCCAGGCCAATTGTGGCCATTACCTTAAGACAGTGGGATTTTCCTGAAGTGAAAAATGCTAAGGAGAAAAGAAAGAAAAAAGAAGAATACTTAAAGAGTCTTAAAAAAATTTGTCAGGAGGTTTTTCATAATTGGGGTGGCTCGGTAATTGTTTTTCCTCAGGTCAGAGGTCCCGGGATTTTGGAAGACGATAGAATTATTTCCGGAAAATTATGGGAAAGGGTAAAAAAAATCATCCCAGAAAAGAATAGGTTATTTATTGACCTTCCAGATGCTGTCTCTCCTTTTTATATTATTAATATCCTTTCTCAGGTAGATTTAGCTATTGCTACCCGATTTCATTCAGCGATTTTTGCTTTAATATCAGGTGTTCCTGTGATTTCAATAACTTATCAACCTAAAAGCAAAGGGATAATGGAATTGTTAGGACTTGAGTATTTTTGTGTAAATATTACAGATATAAATTCTGAGGAGATTCTCAGATTAATCGAAGAGATTTTCGATCATTACTCGGATGTTCAAAAAAAAATACAGGATAAAATCTCCGATATCAGAAAAACAATAGAAACGAGATTGGAAAGTACTATTAAGTGTTTTTATTAGAGCTATGCGAACATGAAAATTTTATTGGTCAATAAATTTTTTTTCTTAAAGGGAGGGGCTGAAACTTCCTTTTTTGATACAGCTGAAATTCTTCAAGCTAATGGTCATAAAGTAGTCTTTTTCTCTATGATGCATCTTGAAAATTTGGACTCCCTGTATTCAAAATACTTTGTTTCAAGAATAGATTTCGAAAATATAAGTTCCTTCATTCATAAAATAAAAGCATCAGGAAGAATCCTTTACTCTTTAGAAGCACGGAAAAAATTGGAAGAATTGATGAAAAAAGAAAAACCAGATATTACTCACTTAAATAATATCCACCATCAGATCTCTCCCTCTATTCTTCATACCCTTAAGAAGTATAATTTACCAATAGTAATGACTCTTCATGATTATAAAATTGTATGTCCTGTTTACACTATGTTCAGCAAAGGAAGAACATGTGAAAAATGCAAGGGCAGAAAATATTATAATTGCGTACTTATGAGATGCTGCAAAGATTCATATTTGAAAAGCTTCTTGAATACTCTTGAAATGTATCTTCATCATAGCATTCTACATATCTATGATTTAGTGGATGTATTTATTAGTCCGAGTAAATTTTTAAAAGATAAGATTGTAGAGATGGGATTTAATGCTAAAGTGTTTCATCTTCCAAATTTTATAAATGTAAATGATTTTATTCCATCCTATACTTGGAATGAAAATACCATAGTTTATTTTGGTCGACTTTCTTACGAAAAAGGACTCGTTACCTTACTTTCGGCTCTAAAAGGACTTGACATAAAATGTAAAATAATTGGTGATGGCTCACTAAAAGAAAGTTTAAAGTTAAAAGTGAAAAGTGAAAAAATACATAATATTGAATTTTTAGGGTATAAATTCGGAGATGAATTAAGAAATGAAATAAAAAGTTCCGCCTGTGTTGTTTTACCATCAAACTGGTATGAGAATAATCCTCGCGCCATATTAGAAGCATTTGCCTTAGGTAAACCAGTTATTGGCTCAAGGATTGGAGGAATTCCGGAGCTGGTTAAAGATTATAAAACAGGGTTAACCTTCGAACCAGGGAATCCTAATGATTTAAGAGAAAAAATTTTGTATTTATTCAATAATCTTGACAAAATGATAGAATTCGGTAAGAATGCAAGAAAATTTGTTGAAAAAAATTTTAATCCCGAAAAGTATTATCAGGAGTTGATGAAAATATATCGAATTGCGATAGAAAAACATGAATAAATTGGAAGCGTCAATTATCACAACGTATAGATGTGCAAATAAATGTCAAATGTGCAATATTTGGAAATTTCCCACGAAAAAAGAGGAGGAATTTAAACCTTCTTTGTTGGAAAAACTTCCCAAACTTTCATTTTGTAATATAACCGGAGGAGAACCCTTTTTAAGAGATGATATTGAAGAAGTCACTTATATTTTATTAAGGAAATCCAAGCGAGTGGTAATTTCAACTAATGGGTATTTTACAGAAAAAATTTTAACTTTAGCAAAAAAATACAAAAATATTGGTATCCGAATAAGTATTGAAGGTCTTCCAGCAATTAATGATGAGTTAAGGGGAATGAAAGACAGTTTTGACCATGGATTGAGGACTTTATTAGAATTACAACGAATAGGATTAAAAGATATTGGTTTCGGTATCACTGTTTCAGATAGTAATGCAAGAGATATGCTTGAACTCTTTCAATTATCGAAAGTCATGAAAGTAGAGTTCGCAACTGCGGTAGTTCATAATTCATATTATTTTCATAAGTGTGACAATAGCATTATTGAGAAAGAAGAGGGCATCAACTGCTTTGAAAAGCTTATAGACGAATTACTAAAAACATGGAGAATCAAAAACTGGTATAGAGCGTATTTTAATTATGGATTAATAAATTATATTCAGGGAAAACCAAGATTACTTCCTTGCACCGCAGGAATAGGTGTGTTTTTCTTAGACCCTTGGGGTGAAATAAGACCTTGCAATGGTATGGAAGAAAGTTTATGGTTTGAAAGTATGGGTAATCTGCATAAAAAATCTTTTGAAAAAATCTGGTTCTCTAACAAAGCAAAAAAAGTAAGAGAAAAGGTTAAAAATTGCACTAAAAACTGCTGGATGATTGGAACCGTAAGTCCTGCAATAAAAAAGCACATCTGGAAGCCCACTTTTTGGGTTATCAGGAATAAATTGTTTAGTATGTTAAAATAAACACTATGAAAATAGCATTTATTGGTCAGAAAGGTATCCCTGCTACTTTCGGTGGAGTAGAGTATCATGTGGATGAATTGAGTAAGGGATTAGTCACTCTGGGTTATGAAGTTAATGTTTATGTTCGTAATTGGTACACAGAGAAAAATTTGCATAGTTATAAAGGAGTGAGACTAATTCATATACCTACTATAAAGACCAAACACTTAGATGCTTCTATTCATAGTCTCCTTTGTTCTATTCATTCAATTTTCCAGAAATCTGATATTATTCATTACCATGCGATTGGTCCATCATTTTTCTCTTTAATTCCAAGATTATTTGGGAAAAAAATAGTTTCTACTGTGCATAGGTTGGATTGGGACACTGAAAAATGGGGAAAAATAGCTAAAACTTTTCTTAAAATAGGGGAATATATTTCAACCAAGATTCCTCCTCGAACTATTGTTGTTTCTGAAGAGTTAAAAGATTACTTTAAAGATAAATATGGAAAAGAAACAATTCATATACCTCATGGGACAGATTTATTTCAACCAAGACCCGCTGGACTTATCAAACAGAGATATAATTTAGAAGGAAAAGATTATATCCTTTTTATGGGTAGGCTTGTTCCTGAAAAGAGGGTGGATTGGTTGATAAAGTCCTTTCAAAGTTTAAACAAGCATTCATCTAAGTTAAAAAACATTAAATTAGTTATTGCCGGAGGGTCAAGTGCTACTGATGATTATGTTCAAAGATTAAAAGAATTGAGTAAAAATGATCCAGAAATAATTTATACTGGCTTTGTAACTGGAATAGAAAAAGAGGAACTTTTGAGTAATGCTTTAATATTTGTTTTACCTTCTTATTTAGAAGGTTTTCCCATTGTTTTATTAGAAGCAAAAAGTTATGGTCTTTGCTGTTTAGCAAGCGATATACCTCCTCATTGTGAAGCTATTCATAGTGGTATCGATGGATTGCTCTTCCACTCTGACAATTTTTCTGATTTAATCCTAAAACTACAAACATTGATTGACGATCCTGAAAAAGTAGAGATAATGGGAAGAAACGCACGAAAAGAGATGAAAAAAAGACCAAGCTGGGAGGAAGTAGTTAAAAAGACAGAGGAAGTTTATCAAAAACTTCTCCGGCGATAAAGATCTTAATTGCATTGTTTGAAAATTAATTTATTTAATATAGCCCAAAGATTTTAGGTGTTCTTTTGTTTCTTTATTCATATCAATCCTTTTAATTAAGGTGTTTTTTGTACTTATAGCAAGATTGTTTTTTATCTGATTCAAAAGCATTATTCTCATTTCATGAGCCAACTTAGGTTCTTTTGAAAAAATATTTTCTTTTTCGTAAGGGTCTTTAACTAAATTGTATAATTCATTTTCAGAGAAATGCATTATATTGCGCCATATATATATAAATCGCTTCCAATTAAAGATGTTTTCTCCTATAGGGGAGAACTGGTTAAAGAGAAAGGAATGTTCTTTATAAATAAGACATTTTTGATTTCCCAAATGAGATGCTTCGGCTAAGAAACTTCGCTTCTTGTAACTCCCATGCTCTATTAATGGAATTAACGAAATACCTTGACATTCGTTGGGGATAGGAATTCCTAAAATTTCAAGGATTGTTGGAAATATGTCAATCAGTCCTACCCACTCTTCAATCTTCCTGGCTGAATTAGAAAATGTGGGGCACTTCATTATTAAAGGTACTTTCAATTGATGCTGATGTAATGACCAGCCATGTCCTGTTCCTCCGTGCTCCCAAAATTCCTCCCCGTGGTCAGAGGTAACAATTATGATCGTATCTTTATATAAATTGTTTCTTTTTAGATAAGTTAAGACTTCTCCAAATTCTCTATCTGTTTTATAAATTTCTGCATCGTAGAGGGCGCGTAGATACTTAATATCATTCTCGGATAAATGATAATAAGCATTTGAGGTTACACGCACCTCTAAAGAGTTGCCTGATTTTCTGAATTTCAATAATTTACCTTTATAATTCTCTGCAAACATTCTTTCCAAATTCAGAGGAGGTTTGTAATGATGCACATCATAACAATGCAAGAAAAGGAAAAATGGTTTTTGGAAAGAGTAATTTTCTAACCACTGAATTGCTTTTTTAGAAATCTTCTTTATTCCTCCTCCTGTATCATCACAAAGTTCAAATCCTTGATCAAAATTGAATGTAGGTCCTAATAATTTGCCATCTGTAAATGCCACCGTGGAATATCCAAAACTTCTTAATATCTCAGGAAGGGTAATCCAATATTCATTCAAGCTATCGATACTTTTAGTCCACATCGGCGAAGCATTACAACCGTGCACCGAGGGATAGAGAGATGTGAACATAGTCATATGCGAAGGCAGTGTCCACGAAGATTGAGCTAAGACATTTCTGAATAATATGCCTTCTTCAGATAGAGAATCGATGTTTGGACTTGTTAAGCGTGGATTACCATAACAGCTAAGCCCATCGGCTCTCAGGGTATCAATTGAGAATAAAATAATATTTAATTTTTTTGGTGATATATCTCTCGATGAACCTAAATACTTGCCTTGACTGTCATAATTTCTTTTAAGTGAAAGATCTCCTTTAGATACATAATAGCTAAGAGAAAAAGGATTACTTCTAAATGTAAATAGAAAAAATGAAACAGAAAGGATTAATACAATATATTTAAGTCCTCTTTTTCTTTCTATTGAATCAACCGATGGAATTATTTTATATATAATAAAAAATAGTATCACTCCAAAAAATAAGATAGAAAGGTCTATCAGATAACTTTTAACTTCACGTGAGTAGCGGAGTAAGTTAGAATTTATATAAAAACCTACCCAGAAGCAAAAAAGAAGTGAGAAAATAAATGAAAGAAAAAAAGAAAATTTTTTCTTAATTTTTAAAAATTTCTTAAATAATTTCTGAAAAATAAAAGTAAGTATCGAAAAAACAAATGAAAAGCCAACAATAAAAAGACCTACTTTTCCAATTATATATAATAATAAATTTAAAAATGAAAGTTCTTGAAAATTCCTACCATAAAAAGATAATAAAACAATAGATAAAATTATACTTACAATTACACCAATGATTATCCCAGCCAATAGAGACGGAGATATGTAGTTTTTAAAATACTCTTTCTTATCCATACTTATTTTTCCTATTTTCAATATAAAAACATCTGAGTCAAATAAAATCGTATATTTTCAAGATAAATTATTGGTAACACTTAATAATTTTTGAGTCGAGGTATAAGTCCATCAAAAAATAATCGGTATGTCAAGTCCAATTTGGCCCTGTAAAAAGGAAGAGTCTTAAATTAACTTGCATTTAAAACCTCCTTCATTTCACCATCTACTATTCCTCATTCTCTTTTTAGTGACTGAATCTGAATAAGTTCTTTTTAAATAAGATAGGGAATTTTCTTTTTCGCAACAACTATTATTCTGCTGTATAATCTTCCTATTCTGATATCAATCTTGAGATATTTTTCCAACAGGATAAATGGAAGACTAATTCCCTTGAAGAAGCGAGCAATCAAGCAGAGTAGAGGAATAGAAATTAAATACGAAGAGCATACGGGGGAGATCGTCAAGATGAAAGACTTGGCCTTCAATTAATTTAGTAGACTTAAATATATACCATTTTATAAAGACTACTAATCAAATTAACAAGAAATTTCATAAGATGCTTATTAACGCGTTTGAGAATAGGGATATTGCTGGTTATGATGTTTTTGCAAAAATTAATAAAACGAAGGTAGAAACAGGGATTAGAGAAACAGAAAAATTTATTCAAGAAATTGTTACGCTTTTCTCCTTGAAAAAATAAAAGATTTGTTATATATAAGAAGTCTCAAAACTTAGATTATGTCTGAAAGGAGGAACAAATGGCCGAGGAAGAAATTGAATTAATTGATTATTTCAGAGTTATCTGGAAAAGAAAATGGATAATTATTATAGGCACTTTGTTATGTATAATAGTAGCTGGAGTAGTTAGTTTTATACTAAAGCCTATTTATGAAATTGATGCTATTATTCAGCCTGGGAAATTTATGGTTCAAAATCAAGCTGGAAATTTTGAAGAGATAGTTCTTGAAAAGCCTCAACAGATAGCAGATAAAGTGAAACATAAATCATATAATGCTTTAATTGCTTTAGAGCTCAAAATAGATGAAAAAGAAATTCCAGAAATAAAAGCAGAAAATATTAAAAATACTTTATTAACTCGAATGTGGATTAGAAATCATGATATTGAATTAAGCAAAAAGATTTTAAATTTGCTGATTAAATTTATCAAATATGACATTGATAAAAAAATTGATATTGAAATAAAGAATATTGATACAAGCATAAAATGGAATGAAATAGAAAAGGGAAGAAGGAATAAAGAGATTACGATCTTAAAGAACAAACTTAAAATTATTGAGCAAAGGAAGAAAGATATTATCAGAGAAATGGAATCAACCAAAAATAGAATAGATGAATTAGAAAAAGAGCAACTTAGAGTATTGAAAAAAGACAATAGAAGTGAAACGGAAAGTTTAGGAATGTTACTTTATTCCAATGAGATTCAGCAAAGTTTAAGATATTATGATATTTTAAATGAGAAACTTAGTAAAGAAAAAATAGAAGAAGAGGATGTGAACTCACAAATAAAAAAAGAGGAAGCAAGAATTAACCAAATAGATAATGAAATTGAAAATTTAAAAGAAAGGAAAGGAAGGATTGATTATACTAAAATAGTAAAAGAACCAACTTCTTCCATATATCCAGTTTCTCCAAAGAAAAAATTAAATGTATTAATTGCTGGGATATTAGGCTTAATGATTTTCACAATATTGTCTTTTTTCTTAGAGTATATTGAGAAACAAAAAGTTAAGGATTGGAAAGATAAAACGTGAGGCCTTACTAATTCCGATAAATCATGATAAGTCAAAAGTATATTCCATTTGCCATATTACACCTTTACTCTAATTACACATTTATGATATAAGTTTTAAAAGTAAGAGTTAGTTAATGGATGAGATAACCAAATATTGGGTTGAGCATTCTGAGTATGACTTAGAAACTGCCGGAGCTATGTTAAAGGCAGGACGATATCTATATGTTACTTTTATGTGTCAACAGTCTATAGAAAAAATCCTGAAAGCAATAATTACTACAATTAGCGATGTCACTCCACCTCGAATTCATGATTTGAAAAAGTTAGCTAAAATTGCATATATAGATAAGAAAATGTCAAAAGAACAAATTGATTTTTGTGTTAATTTAACACCTTTTTGTTTCATAACCCGTTATGCTGAGGAACGGGAAAGGCTTTCACGATTGGCAAACAGAAAGCTTGCTGAAGACTATTTCAAAAAGACAAAAGAATTATACAGATGGTTAAGAAATCTAATAAAGTAATTAAAATAATAAACAAATATATCCGCATTATTTCAAAAGATATTTCTGTGGAGAGAGTTATACTTTTTGGTTCTTATGTCAGGGGAGATTATGACCGAGAAAGTGACATTGATTTAGCTGTTATCTCACCCGATTTCAGCAAAAAAGATTATTTGGAGAATATTCAATATCTTTACCGGATAGGAAGCGATATGGAAGAAATTATCGAAGCTTTACCTTATACTTCAGAGGAATACGAAAATGCCGACCCAAGAAGTTTTCTTGGTGAAATTAAAAGAACTGGTAAAATAGTTTATCAAAAAGAGTAATTTCAGCAGGAGAAAGATAAGAAAATTCGGATTTAATTCTTTTCATACATTAAAGTTTTAAAAAAGAATTCCGTTGAGCAAAGAAAATAGCTTTCAGGATTATACCCCAGAAATCACTACCATTGCTAAAGGAGCAGGGGTTGTTTTTTTGGGAACAACAGTTGGCACTGGACTGAAGTATATATTTGAATTAACTGTTGCTCGAAATTTAGGGCCGAAATTATTTAGTGTCTTTACACTTAAAACGATGAATATGTCATAGTCTAGCCCAGAATGAGATTGCAAAAGAAAAAGAGGAGGTTTATAATAAGTTGATAAAATGACCAAGAATTTTTCATTTCTAAAAGGGATCAGATTCTCACTTAAATTATTTTTGTTAATTCTTCTAATTATCTTCTTTACTATCCCTTACATTAACTGTAAAAGAAAAGCAAAAGATGCTAAGTTTTTTAGATTTATTGATCATTTATCAGAAAAAAATATTATTTCAACTCCTTTGAGAAACTTAGGTAAAAGATTTGGAGAATATACACAAAAATTGGAAGGAGAATGGGTTGATTTTACTGATATATTTGGAGGTGAAAATTACAATGTCTGGGGAATTTCGACTAAATATCCAATATTAGGTTTAGATGATTCAAAGCAACCGGAAGATATGAAAATTTTTAAAACCGGAAAAGAAATTGATTTCTTAAGTAATTTAGGAAAAGAAAAAGAAGGATGGAAATGGATTAAGTGTGAGAAGAGTATAATTATAAAAAAATGGTTTTACAGAAAAGAACAGATTTCAGGCAAAACTTTTTTTGCAACAGATATTATTCTTCCCGAAGGGGAAGTAATGTTTGAGATTTTAGCTTCAAACCGACATCCAAATCGATATTCTCCTAATTTAAAAATCGCTTTGAATCAAAAAATAATAGGAAATGTGAATATTGGACAGAAAGAACATTATAAAATTTATAGTAAAGTTAACATAGGAAAGTATAGATTACGACTGTTTTTTGAAAAGACACCAGAGTTTACTAAAATAAAACAGGAAGACATTGAATTATACATCAATAGAATAAGATTAAAAGGTTTGAAGGATATAGTTTTAATATATTCCTCAAATGAATTTAATTATAAATCTTCTGATAGACTTTATACCGCATCTTATATTAAAGAACCAACCACTGTAATTACCAAAAATGGCAAAAAAATTTTGGGCATAAAGGACCTTTCTTTAAGAAATCTTTACTCTCTTTATAAATTTAATGTTATTAAAACCTATAACTTAGAAGACCATGGGATTAACGAAAATTCCTATAACATTAAAAAAAAGTTAATACTGGGCGAAGATTCTATTAACATCTTGTTTGCTCCGACTCAGTCCAGATTTATGTTTGATTTTAAAGTTCCAGAAAGAGGAATAATCGAGTTTGGGTATGGGATATTCTCTCCTGGATGGAAAAAAGATAGAAATGTTGTAGTTTTCAAAATAATGATAGAAAGCAAAGGAAAAAAAGAAATACTCTTTTCTAAGTATTTAAATCCACAGATAGAAAAACAGAATAACATTGTCTTCAATGAAAAAATCAGTTTATCATCTTATTATAAGAAAAAAATAAGATTATATTTAATTACCCAGAATTATCCTTTACAAAATAAAGAAAAAAAATTCAAAATGATACATTATTCCTTCTGGTATAATCAAATTATTTATCAAAGTTCAGATGACAAAAGAAAAAGTAATAATGTAATATTAATATCTTTAGATACATTGAGAGCAGAACATCTCGGGTGTTATGGATATAAGAAAGAAACGAGCCCTAATTTAGATAAATTTGTAGATGATAGCGTTATATTTCTTAATTGTTTTAGTACGGCACCTTCAACATTACGCGCTCATATGTCATTAATGACAGCGCTCAACCCAATCGGTCATCAGGTTTACACTCAATTAGATAAGCTAAATCCCCAAATTTTAACTTTAGCGGATATTTTAAGGGTAAATGGATATTTGTGCGCTGCATTTACAGGTGGAGCTCGGGTAAGTACTGCTTTTGGCTTTTCTAAAGGATTCGATCATTATCATGAAAATAGATCACCTTGGCTTCAAAAAGATACACCAGAACAGCTTCTTAAAAAAAGTTTACAATGGTTAGAAAGGAATAGAAACAAAAAGTTTTTTCTTTTCCTACATACATATCAGCCTCATGATCCTTATTGGAATGATAGTGCTTATGGCCAATTTTTTTTAGATAAAAATGATAAATGGAAACGGATTGAATTATTCAAGTATCTCAGTAAGATAGAGAGTTTGTTACCGTTCTCACTTATTCCATTGCCTGAGGAAGAAAGAAATAATCTTGTAGCTCTGTATGATGGAGAAATTAGATATACTGATGAATGTTTAATTAAACCATTAATTATAAGATTAAAAAAATTAGAACTTTATAATAATACAATGATTATTATTACAAGTGACCACGGAGAGGAATTTTATGAGCATGGAATGTGGATGCATGGCGGTCAACTCTATAATGAATTGATAAAAATTCCCTTAATCATTAAATTTCCAAAATCTAAATATAAAGGGAAAAGAGTGAAGAAGAATGTCAGAATTATAGATATATTACCAACTGTATTAAAAGAATTGAATATTGATTATTCAATACTTAACTTTGATGGCAAAGATTTGTTTCCTCTGATTCAGGAGAGAAAAGACGCAGAAAGAATTTGCTACGCAGAAATCCCAATAAAAGGAAATCTAGGAAAGATATCCGTAATTTATAAAAATTATAAATTGATCTTGAATAGAATAATTCATAAAGATAAATTCAAAGACCAAGCACCACCGGAAGAATTAGAACTCTACAATTTAAAAGTAGATCCGATGGAAAAAAACAACTTAGCCAATGAAGACAAACAAATGGTTAAATATCTATTAGAAAAAATTGAGCAATATTCCCATCAGGAGAAAAGGATTAAATTTAAAAGAACCGAAAAACCGATCATAGACAAAGAATTAGAAGAAAGATTAAAAGCTTTAGGATACATAGAATAAGATTCTAAAGAAAAAATAATTATGAATTTCTTTATGAATCGATTTCAATAAGGTGCAATGAGAATAAAGAAAAATAAACTATTTATCATTGGTATAGATGGGGCTACATTTGATTTGCTTGATCCTTGGTTCCATAAAGGAGAGCTACCTAATCTTTATCGACTTAAAAAAGAGGGAAGTTACGGAAATTTACAAACTGTACCTAATTTACACAGCGCAGCTGCTTGGACATCTATTGTAACAGGGAAAAATCCAGGGAAACATGGAATCTTCTTTTTTATTGAACGAGATAGAGAGTTACATTATAGATTTTATACAGGGGCTGATAGAAAGGCTGAAACAATATGGAATATATTAAGTAAAATTGGAAAGAAGGTTGGTATTGTTAATGTACCTATGACTTTTCCTGCTGAGCCTGTAAATGGAATAATGGTTTCAGGATTAGACTCTCCTTCTATAAAAGACAAGAGAAGCGTTTATCCTCAAAATTTAAAAGATAAATATAAAATTCTCAAAGATGAATACGATATTGTTCCATCAGTTCAAATTTTGCTTCAAAAAGATAAGCCAGACAAAGCAGTAGAAAAATGGTTAGATATTGCTTCATATAGAGCAGAGTTCTGCAAGCAATTATTAAAAGATTGTTCTTCTGATTTCTTTATGGTCACTTTTACAATAACTGATTGGGCACATCATAATTTATGGAAATACTTTGATTCTGGTTACCCGTTATATGAAAAAGGTAAAGCTAAGAAATTTGGACATCTCATGTTAAAAGTATATAAAAAAATGGACTCTATTATAGGAGAACTTATCGATTTTATTGGTTCTGACACAAATGTTTTCATCGTTTCTGACCATGGAGCAGGAAAACATCAGCATGGCTCTTATTATTTAGTGGATTGGTTAATTGAGAGTAACTTTATGCGTCTTAAAGAGAGAAAGAGACTAGAAAATATTAATAATGAACTATTCAGAAAATTGTTATACTTTTCAAAAAAAATAGCTCCTGATAAGTTAAAAAAGTCTATTAAGAAGAATTTCCCGCAATTAAGAAATAAATTTAGAGAAGAAATCGGCCTAAATATTTTCAATTTTATAGATTGGTCAAAAACTAAGGCATATACTGAATATAAGTGGCATAATATTTGGATCAATCTAAAAGGACGAGAAAAATACGGAATAGTAAACCCGGGTGAAGAATACCAAGAACTTTGTTACACCCTCAAAACAGAACTATTAAACTGGAAGAATGAAACTACAGGCAGACAGGTTGTAAATAGAGTATTTCACAAATCTGAAATTTATAGTGGACCCTATATTTATAGAGCGCCAGATTTACAAATTTGGTGGAACGATGATGTTGTAGTTACCTATAAAGAAAGAAAATTTTTTTCAAAAATAAGTACAAAAATCGAAGAAGGATGGAGCGGAGACCATAGACTTAATGGAATTTTCATAGCATGGGGACCTCATATCAAAAAAGGAGTTATGTTAAACAATCTTTCAGTTTACGATGTAGCACCTACTGCCTTATATTTGTTAGATGCTCCTATTCCGAGCGGTGTAGATGGTAAAATAATTAAGGAAGCTATTAGCGATAAATTTCTAAGGAGAAATTTCACAACAAATAATAAGTAGATCAATCAAAGATATGACAAAATGTGAACTTAAGCGATAAGCAAGAAAGAATATTGGACTTCATACGGAATTAAAGGGTGAACATAAAAGTTCTAGGAAAAAATATTGTAATATATTCCATAGGAAATATTGCTCTTCGTGCTGTATCTGTTTTATTAATTCCACTATATACCCGGTATCTTTCTGTAGAAAATTACGGCTTGCTCGATATCTGCATTATTACAATTCAAATTTTAGTCATATTTATGAGTCTGGGCATGCCTCAGAGTCTGATAAGATATTATAAGGGATGTGAAAAAAAAGAAGAAATAGGTGCTCTTTACACAACTTCTTTTTCTATAAATCTACTTGGAGGTATTGTATTAATTTTTCTTATGTGGATATTTACTCGTCCCTTCTCTAGACTCATTTTCGGAGGTAAGGTTTATATCTATATATTGTTGATAGTGACTTTTATTTCTTTAGTTCGTTCTCTGAGTGTATTATCACTTTCATTTTTTAGAGCAAAAAACAAAGCCTTAACTTATTCAATATTTGCAGTTATTATTATGATTGGGTTATTAATAACAAATGTAATTTTTGTGGTCTATCTTAAAAGAGGGGTATTAGGAATTCTTTACAGTAATTTAATTGTTTATGGCTGTGCGGCTTTATTTATAGGAATATACATACTCTCAAAACATAGACCCAAAATTTCAATATCAATTTCGAAAAAGCTATTTTCTTTTGGATCTCCTCTTATTTTTTCTATGTCAGGGTGGTTTATTCTTCATATGTCAAGTAGATATTTTTTAGCGCATTATTCAGGGCTGGGAGAGGTAGGAATTTATGGCTTAGGATATAGAATTGCAACAATTCTCCTAATATTAGTGGTTATGCCATTTCAATTAGCATTTGGACCTTTTATTTTCTCCCAAGAAAGAGATCCAAAACTAAAGGAAAAAATTTCAAGAGTATTTACTTATTTACTACTTATTTTATTTTTTTCAAGCTGGGGAACAGCTTTAATATCCAGGAATATAATTCAAATTTTAGCCCCCCCTGAATATAATGAATCCTATTTTGTGATTTTGCTTATATTACCAGCTATAATTTCAATGGGTATTTATTATTGGGCAGCTAGTTTATTACATTTAATGAAAAAAACAAAATTATTGGCATTAATCATTATAAGTTCTGCTATAGTTAATATTATTTTAAATATTTTATTAATACCCAAATATGGATGGCATGGAGCTGCTGTTTCAACCAATATCTCAATTTTCTTGGCTACTTTTTCTAATTTCTTTTTTGGAGTGAAATATTATAAAATAGAGTTTGAAATTAGTAGATTATATAAAATGGGGATGTCCTTTTTTGTTTTGGTAGGCGTACTAATTTTCTCAATTCAATTTTCTTCTCTCCTTTACTATTTTATGAATGGATTTACTTGTTTAGTGATTTTTATTATTCTCTTTAAATCAAAATTCCTGTGCGATAACGAAAGGAAATATCTTCAAGATGTGCTTTTAAAAGTAAGATCTAAACGATAAGAACATAGATTTATAATGAGCCCTTAAAAAAGAGAAAGATGGATAAATTAAATCATTTACTTCTAAAAACAACTATAAAACAAAATTTTATTATCTTATTGTTGATTTCTATTTTCGTGGGAACTATTGCAGTCAAATTTCCTTTTCTATCATGGATAGCTATAACAGGCTTCGCATTGATGTTTCTAACTTTTACTTTCCCATCTGAGGTGTTTTTTATTTTCCTTTTTTTATTGTTCTCTTTAGGGGATTATTTTGGTGCTTTTCCAATTGTTATTGGAGGTTTTAATTTTTATGGCGCTGATTATTTTTTAGTTTTGCTTATTATATTACTGATAAAAAAGAAAAATTTTAGAATTAAAACTCCCATTTCGACTTTGCTAATAGTATATATAATTTATGGTTTTTTTTGTATGATAAATGGTTATTTTTATCATAATTATGAGCTCAATAGAACAATAGGTGAATTCAGACGGTTTTTTTATTATCCCCTTTCTTTTTTCTTAGGGTTGAATATAATCCGAGAGAATAAGGATATTAGAAAATTAGAAAAGATAATGCCTTTCATTCCTATAGTGATAATGATTTTTGCCTTGAGAAGGATTTTAACAGGCATATCTTGGTCTCCCGATATTCATAAAACTCCTCAAGATTTCCGAGCTATGGCCTATTATGATGGCGTTGGTCTTCTTTTTATATTTTCCTATTTCATTTCCATTTTTTTTATAAAGAAAAAATTGAATCTATTTAAAATAATAATTCCAATATTAATTCCTGTTTTTATTATATTTTCTGGGTTTAGACTTTTATGGGCATTACTTTTTCTTTCTTTAATAATCCCAATTTGGTGGACTTTTAAATTAGGAAAAGTTACAAAGAGATATGTTCGTTATTTGTTTTATGCATTAATAATAATTTTCATTTCTCTTATGGTTTTTAAACTTGCTGGAGGGAAATATTATGAAATAATGAAGGAAAAATTCGTTGAAAATATTTTGCATTATGAAGGTTTTAAAGAGGGTTGGAGATATTTTGCTTGGAGTAATGCCTTAAGTAAATTTTCATCTTCCCCCATATTCGGAATAGGCTTGGGCGAAGACCCAACTTTTTGGATCATAAGTTCAACTGGAAAATGGTTTCAAACAACTCATCCCCCTCATAACGCGTTTATTGAAATTCTTTATCAGACGGGATCAATAGGAGCATTATTATTCTTATTAATAATTTTTAAATATGGAATATATGTCTATAAAAATTCCCGAAAAATAAATGAGGATGTACAACCAATAGTTATTGCCTTGTTTGTTCTCTTTATCTGTGGCTTGATTCAGTCTCTATTTCAACCCTATTTAAATCATCCAGGGAATGGGGTGATTTTTTTCTCTGCTATGGGGATAGCTATTAGACTGATTCAAATTTCTAAAAAGTCTAATAAAAAATTTGTAAATAAATGAATTTGAAAAAAGAAAGATGGAACTTAAAGATTTAAGAGATTATTATAATAATATTTACTATGATTCTGACAAAAAATATTCGCGCCGGGTAGAGGATTATAAGGTGTTCCTTGATTATTTACACCCAGAAAAGGATAGTAAATTATTGGATGTCTCTTGTGGGCCTGGTTTATTATTAAAGGCTGCAGAAAAATATTACAATTGCCAAACATATGGAATTGAACTTAGTGAGAAAGCTGTTTTAGAAGCAAAAAATAATACTAAATTCAGTAAACTTCAAATAGCTGATGGGGAGGTTCTTCCTTATAGAAATAATACTTTCGATTATGTCACTAGTATAGGAAGTCTTGAGCATTATATTAATCCTGAAAAAGGGTTAGATGAAATTATTAGGGTTTGCAAACCTGGAGGTAAAATCTGTATTGTTTTACCTAATTATTATTATCTTTTGAATATTCTCAATGTTTTTCTAAAAGGAGACCATTATATCGGACATCGTCAAATAAATGAAAGAGTAGATACTTTAAAAGGGTGGTTGCGATTCTTAAAAAAGGAAGGGTTAATTATTGAAAAAATTTATCAAGATAAGGGAGGAAAACAACCACCAATATTTGAGTATCTAAATCCAGTAAAAATAATAAAGCGTATTTTCAAGAAATTATTATTAGCCCTAACTCCCCTTAATTTAACCTATCAGTTTGTTTTTATTTGCCGAAGAACCAAACTGAATAAGGAATTAAAAAAATTAAATGAATCAGTTTAAAGATTTGAATATTGGAATGTTTGAAACAAATCCAGGATTTGGTGGAGGTAATGTATATCAGAAAATGGTAGAGAAGGCACTATCAAAAAAGTATAATGTTAAAAATTTTAAAGTTTTTCCTAAAATATTCCCCAAAGCTCGTCGTCCCAGAATGTTATTTAAGATAATGTATCTCAATAAAAAGGAGTCTTCGATTAATTTATGGATAAGAAATATTCTCGGGGTTATCGGAATGCCATTCAAGAAGGAGAAATCCTGTAATATAGCTCTTTTTTTCCATCGAGATTATGAAGCAATTCCCAATAAATGGCTAAGTGAAATTTTAGATCATTATTTCTGGAAAAATATAAAAAAATGCGATGAAGTTGTGGTCATATCAAAATGCTGGAAAGATTTCTTTGAATCTAAAGGAATAGCTAATTTAAAAATTATACATTGGGGGTTTAATATTTCCAATTTTTCTTTTGATTTTGATGAGGTAAGTGAATTTAAAAAAAGATATTCGTTAACAGGTAAACCAATAATATACTTAGGTAATTGTCAAGAAGCAAAAGGAGTCAAAGAGGCGTATTTGAGTTTAAAAAATTTGCCTTATCATTTAGTAACCAGTGGCAAGAAGCAAGTTAAAATTCCGGTTACTAACTTAGAATTAAGTTATAGA
>JBHIEE010000025.1:0-27958 GCA_046760445.1 Candidatus Aminicenantia bacterium | reverse complement strand
TCAACCGGTGAAAAATCATAGCTGAGAAACCGGCCAGATTGGCTATTATGCCATGAATGAGAAAAATTTTTTTATTCTTTTTAATTTTGTAAGCGAGCTTGATTGAAAAAAAAGGAAACAAAAACTTATCAACCATAAAATCACCTATACCTACTCGATGAACTAAAACTTCATTAATTCTTTCCATTTTGGCCAAATCTTTTTTGCATCTGGCAGTAATTATTTCAAAATTATAATTATCTGATAGGCGTCTGCTTATCTCCTTAACAAAAACCTCAGCTCCTCCTGGAGGAGAATAATACCAGAAAAAAATTAAAATATTTTTTTTGGCCCTTAATTTATTTTTCATCAATAAAAGTTCTGTGCCACAATTCCAAAAAAATCAAAGCCCAGATAACCTCGCCGTGATTTATTTTGGAATGGCAGTGTTCCTTAAGTAATTTTACTATGCCTTCTTTTCTAAAATAATTTCTGTTAATAGTCTCTGAATCGAGTAGAATTTCAGAGGCGTAGTCTTTCATCTCTTTTCTAAACCAGTCGTCAACCGGAGGAGTAAATCCCTTTTTCTGACGATAGATAATTTCTTTTGGCAAGAGATTCTCAAGTGCTTTTTTGAAGATATACTTTCTCTCTCCTTTTTTTATTTTAAAATTAACAGGTAGAGTGGCAGTAAATTCCATGAATTTGTGGTCCAAAAGTGGAGACCTGGCTTCTAAAGAATTTGCCATGCAAGCTACATCCATTTTTACCAAAAGGTCATCTGGTAAATAAGTATTAACCTCAACAGAAATCATATTGTCTATAGAATCAGTAAAATTGCCAAATTTTTTATAAGATTCAATCATAATATTCAAAGGATTCTCTTTTCTAATGCTTTCCTTAAAATCTTCAGAATAAAGTTTTTCTTTCAAATCATAGTTGAACCAATAAAGCAACCAAAGGTGCCTTTGGGGTTGAAAGTCAGAACTCGTCTGGGAAAGAACTTTTAATTTTTGCAAAAAAAGATTTATTCTGGAGGAATTAGTATAAGGAATTGAATTAATAATTTTATTTCTAAAAAAAGAAGGTAATTTATGATAATGCTGCCATAGCTGGTCAAAATAATACCGCCTATATCCTCCAAAATTCTCGTCTCCCCCGTCTCCATTTAAAGCTACGGTAACATAGTCTTTAGCCATTTTGGCAACATAAAAAACGGGCAGGGCAGAAGAATCAGCAAAGGGTTCCCCATAATGCCAGACTAATTTGGGTAATACCTCCAAAGCCTTTGGTTTGACCAAAAATTCGTGGTGATCGGTCTTATAGATTTTAGCAACTACTCGGGCATAAGGAAGTTCATTATAGAAACCTTCTTTAAATCCAATCGAAAAGGTTTTGATAGGTGTTTTTGATAATCTGCTCATTAGAGCCACTACACTGCTCGAATCTGTGCCTCCTGAAAGAAAAGCTCCCAAAGGGACATCACTTATCATTCGAATCTTCACTGCTTCTTCCAGACGAGACAATATTTCCTGATGGCATTCTCTTTCAGATAGATTTATCTTTGGTGTATAGTTTAAGGCCCAATATCTTTGGATATTTACCTTGCCATTTTCCCAAATTAGAAAATGAGCTGGAGGCAATTTAAAAACATTCTGAAAGGCAGTCTGAGGACTGGGTATATAATGATAAGTTAGATAATAATGAATGGCTTTATGATTTACCTTTCGTTTGACCTGTGGCTCTTCCAAAATAGCTTTTATTTCTGAGCCAAAAATCAAACAGTGATTATTTAGAAAATAATAAAGCGGTTTTTTGCCTATCCGGTCTCTGGCCATAAAAAGTTTTTTCTTTTTTTCATCCCAAATGGCAAAAGCAAACATACCTCGTAGATATCTTAAACAATCTTTCCCATATTCCTCATAGAGATGAATAATTGTTTCCGTATCAGAGCGGGAGGAAAACCGATGACCTTTTCTAATTAAATCTTTCCTTAAGTCTTTAAAATTATATATCTCCCCATTGTAAACAATCCAAACGGTTTTATCTTCATTAGCCATCGGTTGGTGGCCAGCTTTAGATAAATCAATAATTGCTAATCTTCTAAGCCCCAAACCTATATTATCTTTTACATAAATACCCTCATCATCTGGGCCTCGATGTTTTAAGGTTTGGGCCATTTTTTTAATCAAAATAGGCTCTATTGGCTTTTGAAAATCAAAATTTAATTTTCCAACTAAACCACACATTTTTATAAATTTAGTAAAACTTTTTTTAATGCCCGAATAATTTTTTTATTAGGTTTTTTATTTTAATATTGATGGAGCGGAAAGTTAATAATTCTCTTCGCTGCCTCTATAGTATTAGGAAAATTATTTAAATTAATATTATATTCTTTTTTAGCTTCTGAATTCAAAATAATGGGAGTATGCCAAATCCTGGTACAAAACACTCTTTCTTTCATTAATTCCTTTACTAATTTATCCCTTTTTTTCTCCAGCTTCTTGGGAACCAAAGCGGAAAGATAACAAAAAACATTATTTTCTGACTGTTGGACTAAAAATCCTAATTCTTCCAATTCTTTTTGAAAAAATAATGCCAGACTAATTCTTTCTCCGAAGGAAAGAGTATGCTTTTTCAAAAAATTAGAAAAAAAATTCAGAGACAGAGAATTAAGTCCCGAAGGTTCTGATGTTTTTTCTTTTCTAATCATTCGCGGAGCAATATTTTGACCAAATGTTTTAAAAAGAAAAGCCAATAGAGAAAATGAGTTTAAAAAGGAAATAAAATCTCTAAAACTAAAGTTTGTCTTGGGAAGATTAATTTCCCAGTCCTCAGGGCAAACCAATAATCCTCCTCTAAAGGTCGGGAATTGTTTATAAAGACTAAAAAATGCCACCGGACCAGTATTTCCCCTAAAATTATCTTTAAACTTGGCTCCAAACGCATGAGCGCAATCTTCGATGATTATGGTGTTCGAATTGTTCGAACTGAGAATTTTCCTAATTTTTTTAACGTTCACTGGAAGCCCATAGGTATGGGACACTAAAATTGCTTTGGTTTCGGGTGTAATTTTAGCCAATATGCTCTCTGGTTTAATATTAAAGGTATTGATGTCAATGTCTAAAAAAACTGGCTGAATATTGTATCTTTTGAAAATGGAATAAAAAATATCACAGATATAAGCTGGAAAAATAATTTGAGAGTCTCTCAAATTTAACTTTTCCAGAATAATCTTAAAAGCTGACCTTCCCATATCAGTAAAAACTAATTGTTTTCCCGGAAGCATCAGAGAAAGTTCTTTTTCCAAACGGTATAAATTAGGTGATTTAAAAAAACTAAAAAAGATTCTCTTTAAGTTCTTCCTGCTTAATTTAATCTGGGGATGAACAAAGTACACTTAAGTTCGATGTTCAAAATGTTCGAGTCGTTCGAGCTGTTAATCGAATCGGGCCTCGAACATCGAGCACATATTACAGTTTATATTTAAGTAAATAAGAACTAATTTCTCTTATCAAAAAACTGGGCAAAATTCTAAAAATATTTCTCAGTTTTGATTTTTTGAATTTTTCTTCTGGATAATTTCTCAATTCAAAAATGGGATATCTTTTCGCTCCCCATCCTTTTTTAAAAATCTCCAAAGCAGACCCCCTCCTCGTTCCTCCTAAATCAAAAGTGTGATAATCTTTTCCGATATATTTTTGTATTTGAGTCCACAAAATCAAATGGTTTGCATTTTCGCCCCTATATTTTAAATCAGAAGCATTTAAGAAATAATGGATGAATTTGTTATAAACCCCGTTAGAGATCTGCTCTCTTTGTGGTCTTTGATTATCCTCGGAATCTCTAACGGGGTAAAATAGAAATACACTGCCGGCTATTATTTTATTCTCAAACTTAGCTAAAATTATTTCGCAATGAGGGGAGTTAAAGAAATGTTGGAAAAGAGAAAAAGGATAAGCCAAAGTCTTGTGCCTCTTAATGATTCTGACGTATAAATTGTAAAAATCTTTCACTTCCTTTCCACTTTCACATTTTTTAATTTCCAAATTCCCCTTTTTGGCTTTTTTTATCGAGTGCCGAAGAGTTTTTCTAAAAGAAGAGTAAATTTCTTCTTCACTTTTCTGGTCCAGGTTTTCAATGAAATAGGTGTCTCTTGAGCTGTCTGGCTCTTTCAAAGCCAAACCCTTGAAATATTTTGGAATATGAGGATGAAAACTAATTTTGAACTGATTTTGAAATTCGGAAAAGAGATTCTCTCGGAATTCTCTGCCATCAATATCTTCTTTCAAGGGTAAAGGTCCACCGTATTCACAAAAAGGATGGGAAATTAATTTTTCTTTCCCGAAAACTTTATATTTAGCAAAGCTTAAAAGAATTTCATCTTTATATAAAAAATGTTCAAACTTTAACCACTTAAAAGTTTTTTCTAAAAACTCTTCCCACCTCAAATTATGAAAAAAAGTTTTAAACAGGGCTTTATTTAATAATTCTTGCCATTCTTTTTTATTATCTATTTTTCGGAACTGAAGCATATTTATTAAAAATTTCTTCTCCTTTTAAGAATCGATAATTTTTATTTTTCAATATTTTTAAAATACCCTCAATCTTCTCCAAAAGTCTATAATTTAGACTATCCCAAGAATGGAGATTAAAAGTCAAAAAAACAGGATTGGAAATCAAAAATAAAAATTTATAAATAAAAAATGGTAATTTCAAAATCCAAGTTCCAGCCAAAGGAATTCCAAATATTTGACCAGAAATGGGAATTTCCAAAATCCTGTTTTTTAGCCAATAAGGAGAAAGAGGGGCTTTTCTCTTGTAGCCACGATATTTTTTAAAAAATGGATAATGAGGAACAATGCTGCTGTCGTATAAAAATCCTTTTTCTGCCAAAAGTTTTAGGCCTTTCTCATCAATAATATGAGAAGGGGCGCGGAAACCTTTAGGGTAGTTTCCAAAAATTTTTTGATAAAGATGGCAAAACTTTTCTGAGTCTGTTTTTCTTTCTTCATCATTTAAAGTGTTCCAAAATCGGTGAGAAAAGCTATGAGAGGCAATTTCATAGCTTTTTGCCCATTCTGTTATTCTTTTGGTATATTTTTCTAAAACATTTCCGGTTATAAAAAGGGTAGCCGAAACATTATATTTTTTGAAAATTTCTAAAATTTTATCCAAATTCTCTACGCCCTTAAAACTCTTATCTTTGGCAAAGTCAGATTCAACATCTACTGAAACAAAACAAATCTTCATTTGATGTTGTGATAGTTTATAATTTTTTTAATACTTTCTTCCAAAGTCACTTTTGGCTTATAGCCAATTAGCTTTTTGATTCTAGAAATATCTGGTATCCGCCTTTTAAAATCTTCGTAGCCATCAGGATAAGCTTTTTTGTAAGGAACATAGATGATTTTTGAAGAGCTACCGGTTAAACTCTTAACTTTTTTAGCTAATTTATTAATGCTTATTTCATTATTCGACCCTAAATTAATAACTTGACCTTCGGCTTTCTTGTTTGCCATCAATTTAGTTAAAACGGCTATCACCTCATCAATATCAGCAAAACACCTAGTTTGTTTACCGTCTCCAAAAATGGTAATGGGTTTTCCTTGGAGGGCTTGTTTTACAAAAGTTGGCACCACCATACCATATCTTCCTGTTTGTCTTGGGCCTATGACATTAAAAAGACGAACAATCACAACCGGTAATTTTTTTTCTCTAAAATAGGCTAAACCCAAGAATTCATCAACTGCCTTAGAAAAAGCATAAACCCAGCGATCATTATAAACCGAACCATAGGTTCTATCATCTTCTTCTTGAAAAGGAACTTTGTCGTCTTTCCCGCAAACTTCAGAGCTGGAAACTAATAGAACCTTAATTTTTCTTTTAGCTGCCTCTCTCAAAACTATCTCTGTTCCTTTTATATTAGTCAAAAGAGAATTCAAGGGCTTTCTCAATACCATTCTTACACCAACCGCTGCTGCTAAGTGATAAACTTGGTCTACTTCTTTAACCAAATCACTCATTAATTTTTCATCCAGCACCGAGCCTTTGACGAAATGAAATTTTTTATTTTTTTCAAGATGCTCTATGTTTTTCTGTCTCCCGGTAGAAAGATTATCAACCACAAAAACTTCTTTTCCTTTTTGGATAAGTCTGTCGGCAAGATAGGAACCAATAAAGCCTGCCCCTCCCGTGACCAGAATTGTTTTATTTTTAATTCGCAGCATTCGCATATAAATTCGCATTAATTAGTATTATCTTTCATTATCTCCTTTAATCCTGTTTCTAAGTTATATTTTGGCTCCCAACCCAAAAGTTTTTTTGCTTTGGAAATATCTGCTAAACTTTCTCTAATCTCACCGGGTCGAAGAGGAATATTTATTTTAGGCCCACCAATAATTTCCGCTAACTCATTTACGCTATAATTATTCCCGGCAGCAACATTTATGACTTCTCCCCCGCCAACATTTTTTTCAGCAGCCAAAATCGTTGCCCTCACCACATCTTTAACATAGCTGAAATCCCTCCTTTGATTTCCATCTCCAACAATTGTTAGGGGTTTTCCTTCTTTTTTTTGGCGCAAAAATATTCCGATGACACAAGCATAGTCTCCTTCTGAAGATTGGCGGGGACCAAAAACATTAAAATAACGAAGGGAAACAGTAGAAAAACCATAAAGCTCAGCAAAAATTTTACAATATAATTCACCAGCATATTTTTGGAGAGCATAAGGGTTTAACGGGTTAGGCCTTGTCTCTTCTCGGAGAGGTAAATTTTTCTGATTTCCATAAACAGAAGTAGAACTGGCATAAATTAGCTTTTTAACCTTTGCCTCTTTTGAAGCAACCAAAACATTAAGAGTGGAGGTCAGATTATTTTGATGAGCAGAAATTGGGTCTTGGATTGAAGGCACAAGTCTTGGTACAGCTGCCAGATGAAAAACAAAATCTACGCCTTCAAAAACCGGTCTTATTTTTTTAAAATCTCCTAAATCAACCTCAAAAAATTTAGCTTTTGGGTTAATATACTCTTTTTTTCCGGTGCTTAAATTATCAATCACTAAAACCAGGTCTCCCTTTTCAATTAAAGCATCTACTAAATGGGAACCAATAAACCCCGCCCCTCCGGTGACCAAACAAGTTGTTTTGTTATTCATAAAATATCGTTTGATTATTTAAAATCTATCACTTATTATATAAAAAGCAGATAAAAAATCAATAAAAAAGCCCGACTTTTTTGTTTGTTAGCAAAAAACTTTGTCATAAATATATGAAAATTGTTAATAGAAATAGAATAAAAACCCTTTTTGTTGTCACTCAATCTGAATTTGGGGGAGCTCAAAGATATATTTTTGAGATAACAAGTCGTTTTGATCCTCAAAAATATGAAATATTGGTTGCCGCTGGCTCGCCCTCCCAAGCTTTGCAGAACAAAATTTGGGAGGGTAAAGGAGACGGCGAACTCTTCCAAAAACTCAAAAATGTAAAGGTCCGACCTATACATTTAAAACACCTGAAGAGAGTTCCTTGGCCCTGGCAAATTTTTTTAGTGATTAGGGAAATTTATAATTTACTCAAACAAGAAAGACCAAATATAATTTTCCTCTGTAGCACTACGGCTGGACTTCTTGGGAGTATTGCCGCAAAACTTATCCGTAATTCGCAGCATTCGCATTATATTATTTACAGGATTGGTGGTTGGGCCTTCCGTGATCCACGACCTTTTTGGCAGAATAAAATCATCTTCTGGGCTGAAAAATTAACCGCTCCCTTAAAAGATAAGGTTATTGTCAATTCCGAAATCGATAGAGAAATTGCCATCAAAAATAAAATTTGTCCAGCTGATAAAATAGTGAAAATTTATAATGGAATTGACCTTGAAAAGTTAGAGTTTCTGCCAAAAGAAAAGGCAAGAGAAATTCTGTTGAGACAAGAGACTAAAGACAAGAGACAAGAAATAATTATTGGTACGGTGGCTAATTTTTATAAAACAAAGGGTTTGGAGTATTTAATTAAAGCTGCCCGATGTTTAAAATTCGATTTTAAACAGCGAGTAATTTTTGTTGTAATTGGTGAGGGTCATCGGCGTCCAGAACTTGAAGGTTTAATTAAAAAATATAACTTGGGAAATAATTTCTTTCTTCCCGGTCGAATTCCCAATGCTTACAAATATCTCAAGGCTTTTGATATTTTTGTTTTACCCTCTTTGAAAGAAGGTTTTCCCTGGATAATTTTGGAGGCAATGGCAGCTGAATTGCCAATTGTGGCAACAAAGGTGGGAGCTTTGCCAGAAATAATTGAAGATAGGAAAGAAGGAATTTTAATTGAACCTAAAAATTCTCAAGAGTTAGCGGAAAAAACTCTCTGGCTTTTAAATCATCCAAAAAAAGCTCAAGAAATGGAGTCTCGAGCCAAAGAAAAATTAAAAAAATTTACTTTAGAAAAAATGGTTAGAAAAACCGGGATGATAATAAACGATCGGAAGTAACTTCATTAATTCCTAATTAATTCAGCCATGGCAATGATAACTCGAACATTATCTGGGCCAAAAAAATTCTTTTAATTCTAAATCGCCACCGATATCTTTGGCCAAAATTAATCTTACTTCTTTTTCGCTCAATCCAAAAAAATCTCTCAATAGATCGATTTCAGCCTTGCAACCAAAAGGGTGAGCCCAAACACTTTTTTGTAAAGGATAAAAACCTAATTCTTTCAATTTACCTCTGAAAGCCTCTCGGTAAGTCTTCTTTAATTGGGCAATATCAAAAATTACAATTCTCCAAAGTCTATCCCATTTTTTAGGTTTTTTGATTTCTAAATTATTAATCTGAAAAACTCCGGCCTTTTTTCTTCCCTTCTTTGTTAAGGTAATATAAATTTGATGGTTTTTCTTTTTTATCTTAATCAGCCCTTCTTTTCTAAGTCGGTAAAAAACATCATACAGTTTTTTCTTTGGATATTTTTTGAATCTCTTGTAATTCCTTAAAAGATTGACAAAAAAGAAAGGAGAAGTGGCAGCTATTATCACTGATCCGCCCACAAATAACCAATAAAAAATATCTTTTACAATTTCTGTTTTTGGTTTTCTAAAGTAGTATTTGTATTTTTTTAGACCCATTCTTTCATTTTACAATATTCGAAATAATTTTGCCATGGCAATTTTAGTGCGAACATTAAACAGAAGAAAAGATATATAGAAAATTACAGAATGAAATAATTTACTGAAATCAGTACAAATCCCCAAATTGAAGCGAAAGCACCTCGGAAAACCGAGGCGCTTTTTGCCTCACAAGAAAAGGTGAAAAAGTTTCAGTTCAAAGACTCGCTTACCTAATTATTCTCTCTTATTTCCCGCCCAACAGTTCATTTAACTTGGCTCGAGTGGTAGAACCAACAAAGCCAGTGCCTTCCGTAATTTCCCAGGGAGCTAAAATATCTTGAGTGTATTTTTCCTGGAAAGCAATGACTGAAGCTTCGGTTATTGGCCCAAACCAACCCGTGGCTGGAACATCAGCTGGATAAGTTGGAGGACCTACTTCTTGTTTCAGAATAATCTGTAAATATTTTACTTCATCAGAAGTTTCGTCATAAGAGAGAGTTCTTTCAAAGCGGAAACTAGCTGGAATGCCCTCGTAAACCTTAGCTTCTATTTCAGCTAAAAGCTTTTCAAGTTGGGCAATCGCTTCTAAAATTTCGGTAATCTTTGCCTGAATCTCCTCAACTGACATCTCCCCAAACGGCTTTTCAAAAGTAACCTCAGGAAGGGTTACTTCTTCTACTGGCACCGCTCCTAAAGCTAAAGTAGTGAAGGTTTTGTCAATAGAAGAACCTATATTTTTACTAATATCTTCTGATTTAACCTGATAATGATAAATAGTTTCGGGAGTAAGATTGGTTAGGATTAAAGAGTGAGAGGTAAGATAAGTTGTTGTTTTCTTCTCAAGTCCATAGGCAGTTGAAGTGCCATACAAAATCCAAGATAGAGAAGCTTCATCAGTCTGCCAGCTAATAGTAGCCTGAGTATCACCAACTGTTACCGCAATATTACTTATTGAAGGGGCAGTGGTGTCACTTGGTGGAGCCCGAACTCCCCCGGCAGTTGTTGGATAAACAGGAGTAGCCGAAACAGCGGCCGTAGCGGCTGATTCATCATCATCATTATTTAGGGCTGAAACTTTATAATAATAAGTAGTGCCATTAGTTAAGCCAGTATTAGTATAAGTAGTTACGGTAACTTGGGTAAGATAAGGATAATTGTCTCCACTTTTTCTGTAAATATTGTATTTGGTAGCTCCAGTTGAAGCATCCCAGTTTAAAGTAATTTGTTGATTGCCAGCGGTAGCGGTGAGCCCAGTGGGAGTGGGAGGAGGATTAGCTCCAGAAGGAACCAAAGGAGCATAAGGAGATAAGTGGTCGGTGGTAGCCGTATAAATTACTCCTCCTGAAGTGGTAGTAGCCACCGTGGTGGGAACAGTTACCCATTTGTTGGTAGTAGAGTCAAAATAACCCAAACTCAAATCAGTAGCTGAAGCCTGAGTAATCCCAGCCCCAGAAAGGTCACTAGCACTATATTCGAGAGTAATAGTAATATCATCATTCAAAACTGTAATCGATGTTCCCTGAGAATTAACAACATCAACTTCATAAGCCGAACCCCCTAAAGGTTTCACCTCATTAGTTTTAGGAACACTAGTAGTCTTTCCAATGGTCATTCTACCAGTATTAGAATCTTGAGCATCTAAGGCGCCGATTGGAGCTTCCACTTTAACATTCTGTCCTTGAATAACTCCTCCGGTTCTGGGAACAATAGGTTCGACGGTGGGGGCGGTAACCGAATATCCGGAAATGGCAGTGAGAGTTATGGTGAGCCCAGAAGTTCCAGCCGGTACCGCTCCCGAGAATCCACTTTCGTACCCCTCAGAAATGGCTTGAACTGACCAATTTCCAAAACTAACAGATAAAGTAAATGCACCGTTACCATCGGTTTGAGTCCCAGTCCAACCGCCTGTACCATTGGTAGCCCAAACCCAGGCTCCGGGCTCAGCTGTCCCACTTTTATAGACTGTTCCCGAAATCGTTGAAGTGGCTTGGGTGAGGGCTAAAGAATAGGTATCAGTAATAGTGCTATCGCTAGAAATTGCCACATTAGCAAACATGTTGCCAATATAATTTTTCTTATCGATTCCAAAATCATAAGTGCCAGGCTTTAACTTAAATGAGAAATTACCCGAAGAATCTACTCTTCCGCCGCCATGACCAGTAGGACTGGCTGCCCAGACAAAAGCTCCTTCGGCTTGATTGCCAGAAGCACTAGGGTCAGGGTCAGAGATACTCCCCTGAATAGTATAGAAATTACCTAAACTAATGGAGATTGTTTTAGATACAGTGGCAGAAGTAACATCAGTAGTAGTAGGAGTTAAGGGGCCATAATTTGGAATACCACCATCAATAGTATAAGTATAAGTTCCACTCGTCGGTTTTGGCACTTCTATCAAATATTCACGATAAGTACTAGTAGTTGAAATATCTTTATCTGAAAATCCTCTACCAGCACTATTATGAACTTCGACAAAGGCCTTTGAAAAAGCAGTTCCCGGAGAAATTCTAACGTAAATATTAGCGGTATTGATACTAACCGTAACACTGGTAGAAGAATTGCTGCTGTTAAAGGTAGGTAGAGCGGCTTTATAAATTTCTCCCACCCCGGGATCTCCAACATGGAGATAATATCCAGAACCATAAGGAACTCTTAGACTAAAGGAGCCGTCGATGCCGGTTCGGGTTCCATTAATTCCATAACCGGTTTCTCCTTGAGTAATCCAGACTTCCAGGTCGCTCGAAGAGGCATCATTCTTTACCACTGTTCCCGAAACAATCGCCATTTCTGAAGAAACTCCAAAGTCTACTGAGGGACAAGTCCCAGCCGTATCACAACCAGAGGGTACTTGAACCCCGGTTCTGGCAGTAAGTTTTCCATATTGGGGAGTAAATCCTTCGACAGTATAAGTTCCCGGGTTAACATACATTTTATAATAGCCATTACTATCAGTGAAAGCATAGCCTCCTCCCGGACCAGTACTTGACCAAGCAAAAATAGAAGCCCCAGCAATTGCATTACCACCCGAATCGGTGACCCTTCCTTCAATGTATTCATCAGGAGCTTTAATGATAAGAGTGATATCAGTACCGGTGTCAGAAAGAGCAAAATTAGGATCTCCTGTTTTTACCTCAATCTGTTTTTCAACCGGGAAAGGCACATCAGGTCCCCCCACCCCAATAATGTAAACTCCAGGATTAACATAAAGATCAAAATAAGGACTTATGTTTAAATCTACTTGAGCTGAAGAGTGTAATCCGTTTTCAATGGGCTGATAACCCCAGACATGAAAAATTCCCGGACCCATCACCCCTGCCTGAGCAGTTTCTATTTTCCCCCGAATTCTGGCCGTAGCACTCAGAAAAGCAAAATCAATATTGCTCACTCCAGCGGTGGTTGAGGCATTAACTTCTGCTGGAGAAGGGGCAACTTTTGGGTTAGAAGTAGTGGTAAAGCCAGGATCTTCTACTCCGACAATATAGGTTCCAGTGGCTGACAACCCAATATTATAAGTAGCTGTTCCGCCAGAATTGGTTTCTATAAAGATTGGTTCTGACCACTCCATTGCTTCCCCACTCCCTTTCAATGGATCTGACCAGACCACAATAGTTCTATTGGCACCGGCATTAGTTATAGTGCCTGATACCTTAGTAGTCGAAGTAGCCAAATAAATAACAGTGGTAGTGCTGGTATCTAATTCTTGGCCTTTGCCGGTCACATGATCACCAGTTTTATTAAATGCCCAAATAAAGCCTTCAGAAGAAATGGTAGGAATAGTAAAGGTAGTTCCACTATAACTAGTATTGTAATTATCTCCAACATAATAGAGTTTAGGCCCTCCCATTCCGCCAATAACAATTCTCCCATTAGTACTGCCAATGCTGGTTGCTGTGTTTTGCTCTAAAACCCTGATTTGATGATTAACTAAAACATCAAAGAAAGCACTGGAAGAAAATTCACTCTCTACTCCCTCGGCTGTTGTCACAAATAAAGGACCAGTTTTTGCTCCCGGCGGAACCGTAGTGACAATCTGAGTGTTACTCCAGGAAGTAGTTGTGGCCTGGACTGGTTCAGGAGGAGGACCACCCATAGGTCGGCCAGCCGAAAAGTAAAGAGTGCCAGTGGCACTTCCAAAACCAGTGCCGGTAATAGTAGTACTTGAGGCGACTGTTCCGCTATTGGGGCTAATTAAAGTAATGGCTGGAGCAGAAACAACTGTTCCCGTAGCTGTGCTCGAAGCTGATTCAATCGCTGTCTGATTAATGCTCTTTATTCCGCTTCCAGCTGTAATTTGAAAACTATTGCCAGCAGTTAGAGAAAGATTTTTAATATATGTTTTATTTCCCCGAAATTCTGTCCAAGCACCGCTTAAAGAAACGCTGGTCCCAATCGGAGATTGTAAGGTATAATTTGCCGGATTGCTCGCCGGTCCTCCGTCCATAAAGCTATCAAAATTTATAACAATCGATTTTTCAGTCCCAACTGCTGAGGTAACCTTAGGCTTAATTTCTAAAGTAGTAGTAGCCTGGGGTGTCCAACCAACTGCCACCCTTAATTGGCCGGTTTGAGGACCAGGAGGTGAAGTGGCTGGAGGAACAACCACTGAGATTGATGTCGATGCCCAAGCACTAATATAATTTGCC
Source organism: Candidatus Aminicenantia bacterium (assembly GCA_046760445.1). Lineage (GTDB taxonomy): Bacteria > Acidobacteriota > Aminicenantia > JdFR-78 > JdFR-78 > JBHIEE01. The sequence goes on along the minus strand of JBHIEE010000025.1, from coordinate 14,237 downwards.
GCATCAATATTTTGAGGGATATAAACTGTTCCCTGGGCAGTGGTAGTGCTATTACCAAAATAAGAACCGGCAATAGTAATGGTATCACCAATGTGGGTTGAAGCAGGTAGCACACTAGAGATTACTGGATCAACTGCCATACTAAAATCTATCCCACCCAAACCACTACTGGTTAAATTGTAACCGGCCCCACTATTATCTAAACTCCTTCTTGGTTCCTGGCCATCGTCGTATTGACCAGAAGTTGTATTAATATCTCGAAAGGCAAAGAAATCATAAAGGGCTGAAAATAAATGCATTTGATAGCTCCCCAAATTACTAAAAGTAGCGGTGGCAGTGGCAGTGGTGGTACCGTGTTCCTGAGCAAGAATATAAATTGTTCCAGTGGGAGGAGCATTTAACTGAGAAGTTGTTCCCGAAACTGAATAACCGTTATAACTTCCCGGAGTTCCTTTTTCTTGGACTCCAGCATCCCAACCAGTAGTAATAATAGCAGTATGCCAGCTCGAGGTTGCTGTTCCGTCTCCGGGAGTATAATTTCTAGCCATTGAAGAAGTGGCTGCCCCGGTACTTCCAGCTGGCCAGGCAGTAGTGGAAGAAGCCGGAGTCTCATCAATAGTAGTTGCTCCTTCCTTCAGAATCAAGGCTCCATTTGAAGAATAATCATTGTTGAGGTCAAGAGAACTAGCCACACACTGAACATCTGCGTCTAAAAGAGAGCTGGCCGAGCTGCTAGCATAATTGGCAATTAAATAATAGCCACCAGCTGGGATAGTAGAAGTAGAAAAAGGAGAACAAGAACTGGCATTTATAGTTAAATCAGCGCTACTGGATGCATTTTCAATAATCCAATTTATCAAATCAATATCGGTGTTAGAGGCGTTTCGCAATTCAATCCATTCGTCAGTACTAGAGCTTGAGGAACCCATCCACATTATTTCATTAATTACTACATCCCCTGCTCCAGCTGCTTTCGCTTGATTTGAAAGAATCAATCCGCTAACTCCCAAAATTATCAAAACAGCAAAAAAAGTTATTATCTTTTTGGAAATTTGTTTTTTAATTTGAGCGTTAGGGAGAATCAAAGCTCTAAGAGGTAGATTATCATTTTCCATATTTAGAAATGGAAATCACTAACCTGATTTTAGTTTTTCCACATTAAATTAATAAATTATACTCCCTTCCCAAAAACTCTTGCAAGCCAAAACTGTGGAAAACTCCAATGTTAATTTTGATTGAATTTTATTAACCTAAAATAAAAAAAATTTATTTCAAAAAAATAGGGAAAGAAACTGAAAATTTATTTTGAACTTTCTCCATTTTTATTATTAATCTTTATCATACTTTATTATCTTTTTATGGGCAAAAAACGCTGTAAATTCAAACCAAAAGGCGGGGTTTCCCCCGCCTTTTGTTATCCCACAAGGAAAGGACGAAAGGAATTTCAATTCAAGAATTTACTTGCTTAGAGTCTTTGCAGCGGTTGGAATACCAGGGACCTTGTAGTCGTGAGTCCAGTCAGCAGACAGGGCAGAGTGAGCACCAGCACTAGCCCCTGATTTATCTGACCAAATAAAGGTGCCAGTAGTACCAGCAACTGTTGCATAAGCACCAGTAGTGGTAGCCGTGGACCTGGCAGCAAGCTTGGTCATCAAGGAATCACCAGAAGCACCAGCCCTCAGAATATTCCCAAGGAAGTAGTAAGTCTTGGTAGCACCTGCACCAACTGTCTGTTCAGTAGCAGCCACAAAGGAAACTCTAGCTGTTCCCGTGGCAGTAGTTTGGTCAACTGTCCAATCAACGGCGGTAGTAGTAGCCGTAACCTGGGTGTTAGTATTAGCATCCCAGATTTGCATTGAGCTGGTAGCTATCAATAAAGTAGCCACCGGGTCAGAACTAGTAGACATATAGACACCGTCAGTCTGATTTGCACAAGTATTGTTACCGCTAACACAACCTACAGTATAAGACTCAGCAGGACTCCCAATACTCACTGAACCTGAGATATCAAAGATAATCTTCTTCCAGACTATATCGCCAGTAGCATCGGCAGTCACTGTCCACCTAATAAGCTCTTTAGTTCCAGCACCGTAGGTCCCAGAAGTCGGAGCAGCCAAAGCAACAGTAGGTTTGGACTGCCTAAATATCTGAACATTACCACATATATCAAGAGTTCCTGCACCAGTTGGCGATGACCCAGAACTTACTCCTTCAGCCGTCACATTGTCAATACAGAGCTGAGGAACATCACCGGTTTGTGAACCATATCCGTAAGGACCCCTAATACCATTGAGAGTACCTTTTACTATAAGGTTCTGTATTCCCACAGTTGGAATTCTCCAGTAGCTTCCGGGTACAAAGTTAAAGGTGCTTGAAGCATTAGTCAAAGCTTGAGGTCCGGCAATCAGGGTACCAGCTCCGTCATAAAGTGAAACGGAATCAAAGTCAGAATCACGACCCGGAGGACCACCCCTCCTCTCTATGGTGATTGATTTAACATCAATCTGTTCAAGAGTTCCTTTAAAGTAGGTCTTCAAGAAAGCTACACCGGCAGTCTTAACTCCTTCTACACTTACCGATTGAATTGCTTCAGCCGGAGTATCAGCACTGGCACCTACAGTCAGAACACCGGTTGATGCTAAGCTGACATAGTAACCATCAGCATGACCGGTTGAGCTGTAGTTCACACCTTCCAAGTTCGTTGATGCCTTAGTGACACTAGCAGCTGGCGTGGTATTAGAAGACAAGCCAACAAAGGTTACATCGGAAGTAGTACTACTATCAGGATCAGTAGAAGTAGCAATACCCAAGGCAAAGTCATTGCCAGCTGTGGCTGTTGAGGGAAGATCACCCTTAACAGTAATTGTCTTCTGTTGACCGGCACTAATATCAATTCCTGATAAGTTCAAGAAGTCAGAAGCAGTAAAGGTGGTATTAGTAGAGTTAGTAGAATCCCAACCCTTCTTAGCGGTTAATCGGGTAGCTCCTTCCCAAAGCGCAATATTCGATGCGTCTCCTGCAGCACAGGAATTACCAGTAAGACAACTTCTCCTTAATATAATCCTGGTCACCCTGACATCTTCTCCTGTTCCAGCTGTCATTACCAAACCAACAAAAGGAACTTCAGTACTTCCAATAATGAGGGTTTGGTCAGCCGGAGTTGGAGCAGCGGCAACGGTCAAAGAACCCTGACCAAGAGTCATTAAGTTACCGGTAGCTGAGCCAGTCTCGACAATGTCAGCAGCAGAAGAAACACCAGTTGAGGTCATGTCATTGGCAATCGTTCCGGCTCCTGGGAGGTCAGCGTGGACAGAAGAAGCACCACTGGTAGTAGGAATATCAGCTACTACGGTTAAGCTTTCAGTCTGGGCAGCAGCCACAGTCAAACTTCCGCTGAAGGAAGCAGAAGCTGTTGGATTGGCTACCGTTGAACCAAACTGGGTTCCATCTGACTTCAATAGCTTAACATTGGTAATGTCACCTGAAGAACAGGTGGTTCCCGTACCAGAACCTCGATAGCACCTGATGGTAATAGCAGTAACCACAATGTCTTCTCCAGAACCAGCAGTGAGATTAATCTTGGTTAAAGTCTTGGCAGTAGAGCCCTTCACATAAGTTTGAGCAGCCGGAGTATTAGAAGCCAAAGAAACAGCCAAACTACCACTTGCTGTTACGGTGTGAGCATTACCACTAGCTGAACCAGAAACGCTTCCCGAAGGCAGGTCATATTGTGAGTTTAATCCATCAGCCCAAACATCACTAGCTGAAGCAATACTCAAAGTGATTGTGTTAGAAGCTGTAGCTCCACTTGGAATATCAGCCTTAACTACAACAGTCTTGGTCTGCGATGCCGCTACATCAAAGAGGCCGGTTGTATCCCAACCAATCGTATTAGCTCCAAAGGTAACATAGCCACCTATGGCACTAGCCGGACCGGCAATCTGGGTAGTTCCATCCCAAAGGGTAATATTGGAAATATCAGTCGCATTTCCAGTTAAAGTAAATCTAAGCTTAACCACTCTTACTCCTTCTGTTGCACCAGTAGAGAACTTAACAGCAGTAATTTTTCTGCTGCTGCTTCCCTTAACATAATTCTGAGAAGCAGGATTGAGAGCAGCATCCAAAGCTACAGTTAAAGTCCCCTGACCAATAGTCATAGTGCTACCGGTCTGTTTAACAAAAGGATTACCGCTGTTCCAGGTAATAGTAGTTGCTCCGCCAGAATTAGATCCATAAGCTAATACATCAATGTATTGGGTAATCTCAAATTTAACTGTTCTTGAAGTCCAAATTCCAGCCGCAATATCAGCATAACCACAAACAGTTTTGGCTCCTCCAGCCAGAATACTTAAAGGAGAAGAAGATAAGTCAAAAGTTGCTTGATTAGATGAATCCAAACCAGCAACCGCTGAACCAATCTGAACTCCTGACACCTTAAGCACTAAGTTGCTCACGTCATCTCTGGCAGCCGTACCAACATGGCTGACTTTAATTGTGTGAACATCAAAGCCTTCGGTTGAGGAAGCTGAAAATCTCCAACAAGCAATTTCCTGATTGGTTGAACCAGACAGAATAGTGGTAGTAGCTGGTGTAGTCTGAACATCAACGTTTAGGCCACCGACTGAAATACCGGCAATTGTCTTAGCATTTCCCATAATTGGGAAAGTTCCACTAGGAGCTACTGTTGAGGTAATGTCTGAAGCAGCCGCTATTCCTAACTGAATAGAATCTCCAACCGTAGCCGTTCCCGAAGCAGCAATACTTGCTTTAACGGTCAAATACTTAACCGAGTAAGATGGAACATCCCAGGAAAGACTAGAGAAGGTTGCTTTATGGGTATTGGTATTCAAGGCTTGAGTTGAACCTATCTGAGTTGCTCCATCAAACAACTTAATGGAGGCCACATCAGCATCAGCTGAAACTCCGCCTCGAGCAATTAGAATCTGGGTAACAGTGTAAGCATCAGCACCAGCGGTAAACTTAATCTTGGTAAAGACTACATCCTGAGCATTCAAAGCTACTTGGGCTGCAGCTGGTGTATCATCAGCTAAGCTAACAGTAGCTGCAGTTCCAACCTCAGCAGGTGGTGTTACAGGAACGCCCACAACCAAAAGACTATCTAACTTGGCTCTGGTTGTTGAACCAACAAAACCAGTTCCCGAAGTTAAGCCCCAAGAAGCCAAAACCTCGCTCGCATATTTCTCCTGGAATTTAATCACCGCTGCCTTGGTTAAAGGACCAAAGTAACTGGTTTCACTACCAGGCGAACCTACGCCTGAGGCCGCTAATTGGGTGTCAGAGGCTGAGTTCAAGACGATCTGTAAACATTTTACATCATCGCCTGACATCCCCTGTTTGAGGTTTCGGTCAAAGCTGGAAATAGTACAACCAGTGACAGCTGGAGCCCCTGCTTGAAGGGTCGCCAATTGAGACTGCAAACCAGCCAATTGAGCTAACAAGGCATCAATTTGGGCCTGAAGCTCCTCAACTGTTGCACCATAAGCTACACCAGGACCTACAAGCCAAACAGAAATAGTCAAAGCAGTAACAACCGCTACAATCTTTTTTACTATATTAGACATTCAATTAATTTAATCTCTTAATTAACTTTTAATTATTTCTGTCGCGTCGACCTTAAACCCCCGAACTCTAGCTGAGCTGAGTTACAGGGCAGAGCTCGCGACTTTACGTATTAGCCACGAGTTTTACTCTACCCCCCTCAAGCTCTTTCTAGTGCGAGGCCGCGACTGTCAAGTGTTAATTTTAGCACATTGTCAAAAAAATAACCTGTGGAAAACTATCTTTGGCTTAGATCTAAAATCTTTATTAGAGCTTCAGAGTAATTTCTGGTCTCAAAATCTCCTTTTGCCTCTATTAAAATTTCTTGACCCTCTTCAGTCAATGTATTTTCTTCTAATTCCTGAATTAGCCTTTCCACTAATTGAGCCACGGCCTTATCATATTCTTCTGTTTCAATCTTTGTGGCCAAAACTTTTTCCACCTTTTCTTTATTTTCTTCTAATTTTTTAGTTTGGGCAACAATTTCTTTATCAACTTTTTTTACTTTTACCAGATTTTTTGCTGCTTTAGAAACATCGGCCTGAAACTCATTGATTGCCGGCGCCAATTTTTTCACCTCATTATTTTGGGCAATTTGACTTAACTCTTCCAGTCTTTCATTGGCAAATTTAAGATTCAATTTTGGCTGCTCGGTCTCTGAAACAAAAATTGCCCGGCCTCTTTCACTAATCCTCTTTAATGGATAGAGTGGCTCACCCGGCAAAGCCCCTTGAGAAAACTCAAAAAGGCCAATCAAAATCAAGATAAAAAACAAGCCAGCATAAACTGGCTTGAAAAAGGGAAATAATTCAAATTTTGTTTCCTTGCTTGCGCTGAGCTCGGCCGAAGTGCCTAAAATCTGATTTTTCGTCAACAAGACCCAGTCTTTTCTGGGCCTAATTTCTTTCTTCAGTTTTTTAATTTTTTTTATTAATTCAAATTCAGTTGTCACAAAAAATTAACACCGAAAATCATTTTCGAGCCTATCTTAATTATGACGAAAATAATGTAAAAGTGTTACACTTCTTTTATATTATTCCTTAAGGCCTTTAAAGCGCGGTGAAGCAGGACACGAGTGGCCTCTTCTGTTCTATCTAAAAGATTGGCCACTTCGGAAATAGTGAAACCATCCAGATAACGCCAGATAATAACATTCTGATAATCTTCTTTAAGATTAGATAGGGCCTGTCTTATATTATCAATATCTGAATTCAATCGAGCCCTTTTCTCTAAATCTTGTCGGGGGTCAGCAATAGAAGGGTTATTAGCCGAAACAATTTGAGCTTTCCCCTTCTGTCGATAGTGGTCAGTAACCAAATTTATAGCCGTTTTATATAAAAATGCCTGAATATTCTTAATTTCCTGGTTTTTCTCTTTAAAAGATTTCCAGGTTCTTAAAAAGGTTTCTGAGGTCAAGTCTTCAGCTATTTCCTGAGAATTTACCTTAAAAAAGACAAACCGATAGATTTTATCTATGTGTTTATCGTAGATTTTGCTAAATATTTTCCGTGGGCTCTCCATAAAAATGGCTAATATTTCCGTTTAAACCGTAGGACATTGTGTCCTACCTATATTATGTCCTACTGTGTCCTACCTTTAGTTGATAAAAAGTATTACTTCTCTCGCCTTTTCTCTCAATTAAACCTTGATTCAATAAATCTTTAAAATCTCTTCTCAGAGTCCTTTTGCTTATTTGAGGAAAAGTTTTCTTTATTTCCCTGACCTGAACCTTTTCTTTTTCTTTTAAAATCGCCAAAATCTTTTGCTGACGATCAGATATTGTCATTTTCTCTTCGCTCGGAGCGGAAAAAATTTGGACAGGGGGAGAAATTTGCCCAGGTTCGATCTGTATTTTCTCATGTCTTTCTTTTATTAATTCTTTCTTTATCTTACTATATTCTTTTTGAAGATTCAAAATGTCAGAAAGCTTGATCCAGTTTTGAGCTTTTGCTATTTCAAAGAAACTATCAAGAGCTCCCAAATCCCCCATCACTTTTTCTAATTTTTTTTCAGCCAATGTCTTATCTGAAAAGTGGCGGCGGATTAAGTCAGCTAAAATCCCATCAGCCAACTCCCTCATTTTATATCTTAAGGGCTCCTTTTTGGGGAAAAGCAAAGTCAGGCGATAAAGCTCATTTGTAATTTGGAGTAAATGATTGCGATTCACAGTTAACCGTTAGAAAAATATACCAAAATTAAAACTAAGGGTCAAAATATTAGGTAGATGGGTTGTAAATTTTTAAAGGATAAAAAAGAGGAAGAAACTAACAAGCTGTATTTATTATTCTAATCTGTCTCAAAAAACCTTGTCAAGAATCTTTTGATTGGGAAGTCTTCCCAATCAAATAAAATTCACCGGCAGGGCTTCTCGGATATTCTATCTAAAGCTTAAGTTGGAAATGAGGATTTAATGAAATAAAAAAGGGCCCTTGGCGCCCTATTTTTCTTTTTTATTAAGAGCTTCTATTTAGGAAGCGTAAAAAAATCTCTCGCTCTCCTTGATGATGCTCATCCCATCCTTGCCAGTAGTCAGAGGAAACTTTAACCCCCAACCTTTTTATGCATTGCTTTTCTTTTCTTCCTAAAGTGATATCCTCATTGACTAAACCGTGGAGCACTTCAAGAAGTTTGATGATGGCTTTCTGGTTCTGAAGATGCTCTCTGTACTTATAAGCATCACGAAGGGCTACTGCTATTAAACTAACAGCTATTCGCAGGTTTGATTCATCAAAGTTCAGCTCGAGAGCAGTAAGCTCTCGCCTAAACCCCCTCTCCATTAAATGACCAAACTTTGTTATATTCTCCGCCTCGAGTCTCAGCGCTGCTTCCTTTATTTCTTCTATTCTTCTTCTCGAAATCTTTGCCAATTCTTCCATTAAGAACGCCTCCCTGGTTACTTGTTAAGTTAATCTATATTACACTTCAATCGATAACCTGTCAAAGCCAGGCACTAGTTTTGAAACCTACCAGGATGGCTTCCCGGATATTATTAAAAAAACCCGTGTCGCTTTCTTAGCTAACACGGTATCGGATATGTTTGTGTTGTTTTCGAGAGGTATCTCTTAGGGATTGCGAGAATTGCTTAAGTCTTTTTTTGAGTCCTTTCAACTCCTGCAATACTTTTAATATTCTTTCATCGGTGCTGTAATCAGAAAATTTAAATTCTAATTCCTCAAGAATATTGATTGCTTTTTGTGGCTTCCCTTCCCTGAGCTCTGCCTCTGCCTGGGTGCACCACCTTATTCTTTCTTCTAAGCAAATTATGGTTTTTCCTGTCTCTTTTCTCGCTTTTACTTTGCGGAACAGTTCTAAGATACATTCAAAACTTGACCGTAAGTTTAATGAATGAAATATTACAGATACCTCCACCTTCTCATATTCTTTTTCTCTCACGGCAAGGGTCTTTTCAAGAGCCTGTTTCCACGGCCACCTAGCCGCCTGAAGGTACCTTGCGGTTTTTTCAATCAAAGAATTCATTCCCTTTCCTCCTCTTTCTATTTCTTTTTATTCAAAAGAAAAGGTCTATTATTTTTTTATCATTTTAAAATAAAAAGGTCAACTGATTGGGAAGTCTTCCCAATCAGTTAATGCAATTTGAAGTAAATAATTTTTATCCCTGATTAAGGGCAACCAGGATGAGTAAGGTATTCATTATCTTGGAAAACAGTATTGTCTGCCTTGAATTCATCAATTGCTGCCTTGATTTTTTCACAACCAATGCCCATTGGGAAAGAAACAGCAAAAACATTTCTCTCAATTATTGAATTTTTAATTTCAATTTCAACATCTTTTCCTAGGGTAATAGCCCCAACATTTATCCACCAAGGCATTCCCTTTCTCCCTCCATATCTAACAATAACATTATCTAAAAGAGAACCAGAAGAATGAAAATAAATGTTATGCCAATCGCTGGAAGTAGCTTGAGTGCTAGCACCGTCATTGTTAGTATCACCACCATAATTATCATCTTTAAACGACGTAAAAACAATCGGCTGACTAGAGCTTCCTTTAGCTATAAGTTTTCCATAAATAATCATTCTTCCGCCATTGAATTTTACTATTGTCCCTGGTTCAAGGGTAAGAGTCGCCCCGGGTCCTACTGCTCCATTCTCCATAATATACGGTAAGTCAGCCTGCCAAGTGGTAGTAGAAAGAAAACCAGGCCCGACTAAAATTCCATTGAAAGTATTGTTTTCAACCAAATTTCCTTCAAAAAGCGGGTAGGCAGCACTGAAATAAATTGGGGTACTATTGTTTTTGAATGTGTTTCTTTTGATTTCAGGAACAGCACTGTAATCCATATAAATTCCAGAAGAATTTTCGAAAAAACTACAATCTTTTACTTTCACTGAGCCTCCTCTAATATGAACAGAGGTATTGAATTTTGAAAAAGTGATGTTCTCTAGGGTCGAAGAAGAATTATTTAAAAAAATTGCTATTTTACTACTGTCATCGCTTTCTAAAATCGAGTTTTTGAAACTAATTGCGCTTTGATTAACCCTTAACATAGTAGTTCCAGTGCAAATAATATCCAAACATATTCTGGCTTTCTCGATTTTGATGTGTTCTAAGTGAGAACTAATCTGAGCTTCTGGCTCATCCTTTTCAAATCTAATTCCTGACCAATATTTATCATCAGTTGAAGTAAAAATAATCTCTTTTCCTTCTTCGCCTATAGCCTCCAGACTTCCCCTAATTTCAGTTCCCCATTTGGGAACAAATTTTATTGTCACCCCCGGTTCAACTTTTAAAGTTTTTCCTTCCAAAACATATAAAGTGTTACCAATAATATAGGGGCTGCCAAAATAAGTGAAAGTGAGCTCATCAAATTCATTAAAAGGCAACACGCTGGGTAAAGGGATCGCAGTCTCTGATTTGGAAACACTATTTTCTGATTTTGGAGTGCCATTAATTTTATTTCCTTCAATATCTAACCCGTTTCTGGTGATTAAATTATTACTTGCCCAATTCTGGGGATTTATTTCCGGAGCATTTGAATCGATCCTTTCCATGGAAATATAATCCGGGCTAGCTTTACCAGCTGGCCAATCACCATTTTCAAGGCACACAGTCTGATCTATTAAATTTTTGCCTTGATCATAAAGCGATAGAACCTCACAATTTGGATTATTCTTTAGACCATTTCCAAAACTACCCATCCAATCGGCTAACTCAGAAGTAGTGTTATCATCAGTTCTTTCAATCAGATAAAATCCGTGAGCAGAAATGGTGGTTGTTACGGCGGTGGAGGTTGAAAAAGTAATGTCCGGGCCTCCATCAGAAGAAATCAGTCGCCAATCAGTAATATCAATCGTGGAAGTAGTGTTATTATAAAGCTCAATCCACTCATCAGCACTATTTGCCTTCGTTCCCATCCAGGCAATTTCATTAATGACAATAGAAAGAGTTGGTACTTCTTTCTTAGATACGCTTATGGTCGTCGTGGCTGGCGAGCTAGTTGCGCTGAGACTATCCACAACCCAAAGAGTTATTATAAAATCGCTCGAGGTAGCGAAAGAATAAGTAGTAGTGGCTTGATCTGTAGTGGTCGAATTGTCATCGCCAAAATTCCAAATAAAAGAAGCGATTTGGCCATCAGGGTCAGTTGAAGAAGCAGCACTAAAGAAAATTTCATCGCCAACAATAGGGTTTTGAGGAGTATAAGTGAAAGAAGCAGTAGGTAACTGATTTTCTGGCTCTACTTTTGGTTTATTCTTTGCTTTTGGAGTAGGTGTTTGAACTTCAAAATCTTCATAATTGTTATCTGTATCAATATAGCTTGCGGTAGTTGTTGACCACTTTCTACCAATACTTTCGCCAGGCAGCGGATTTTCTGTGGGAGCAGTTTCAAAATCTTGGGCTTGCCCCCATCCAACTTTATCAACGATTTCTCTTTCAAAATTCTTTAGATAAAGAGTGTTATCTTCAGTTAGAGGATAGGTAGTTGTAACCTCGGCTAAAAAGGTAGAAGAAGCATTGGCAATTAGAAAATAATCATGGGCTTTGATTGTTTTTCCTGAAAATAAATCTTTTTTGGCATAAGTCAAAAAGCCAGAAGCACCTTTTGTTTTTCTTTGAATATACCAATTAGTTAAATCAACATCTTCATCGTTTGGATTATAAAGTTCAACAAAATCTTCTTTTACATTGATTTGTCCTTCAATTTGTATTTCACTAATTAAAATTTTTAGTGGCGGTGGAGGCGAGGGTGGCGGTGAGGAAGGGGGTGTCCAACTACCACCTCCTCCACCATAATACGTATAATATCCGCTACTATTTTCCCTTTTTGGTGTGCCACCAACATTACTACTGGTTTGCCATTCCAAATTAATTTTTCGCTCCATTGTTCTTTTTGAGGAATTATCTCCGGCTAGCCAATTTGGATTAGCTAAAACCTCATCTTGAAGTTGGCAATTATCATCAAAAAGATAGAGGGCTTCGTTTGCATTACTAAGTGCGCCAGTATAAATTAAATCAGCCGATATCCCGGGAACTGAATTATCGTTTGTTCTTTCTAAGAGAAAAAATCCATTACTCGGAATGCTATTAGCGGAGACCGGGTCTCCGCTGTTAAATATTATTTTAATTTGGCCATCTTTATCTAAAAGTTGCCAGCCAGTTAAATTTATTTCTGCTGCTGAAATATTTTTCAATTCAATCCATTCATCATTTGCTGAATTAGTAGTTCCCATCCAAGCTATTTCATTGATAATTATTTTATTTCTTGTTGGATAACTACCAGGAATTTTTTCACACAATTTTTGTCCTACCTCCTGTCCTACTTCTCCCTGTCCGATTCTTTCCCCTAATTCTTCCCCCACCATCTCTTCTGCTACCACCTCTTCTGGTACTATCTCCTCTGGCCCTCCAATTTCTTCCTCAACTTCTTCCTTTATAACACCATTAACTCCAATCAACGCCCCTATTTTCTGACTTATCACATCAGCTCGCTCCGAAATATCATCCAATATCTCCTGAATTTCTTCTGAAGTTAATTTTGGTTTGGCTCCTTGTTCTCCTTCTAATGGTCCTACCTCTTTAATTTCTTCCTCTAAAGCCGTAATTTCTTTTTCAACTTTTTCTAATTCTTCTTCAGGCACTTGCTCTTCTGGTTTTTCTCCCCTTTGAACCTGAGTAACCATTCCTAATCCAATTCTCGAAAAAATAGCTCTTAAACTGGCTAACGTATTCCCTACCCAATTTTTAGCCCTGCCAATCAAGTTTCTGAAAGCGTCTACTAAATATCTTAGTTTTCCTATCTTTTCTACTAAATTTTCCCAGGACAACTTTACTTTTTCTAATAAAGAAAGCTGGGGTTCTTCTTCAACAAATTGATAAGTCTCGACCGCAGCCACAAGAGTACCTTGAAGTTCGTTCTTCACTTGTTGTTTAGCTTCTTCACTGATTCCATCAGAAGTAACATAAGGACCCCATTTATCCCAGAGAGCTTGAAATTGACGTTCAAGTTGAAATTCATTACTTATATCCAATTTGCGAGGAAAGTAGGGTGTTGGTTTAATTGTCCACCCTACCACCTCTCTAGCATCACTCCAGGCTATTTCATGAGATTCATTATTTCTTCTCAAATCAAAGTAAAACCATAGGCCATTATACAATTTCATCTTTTTTATATTCTCAAAAGCAATAAAAATTCTGATAGCTTCATTAGTAATTGAAAATGTATTTAAAGTAAGGGCTGATATTGGTCCGGTAATGTTTCCTGAAGCTATTCTTAGAATATCATAACCTGTGCCTGTATAGTAATTAAGCAGACTCAAGCGTTCGTCTAAAACACTGTTAAAATAATTTGTTGCCTCTGTTTTATATCTCTGAGAAACTACCAAATCTATTAATTCTATCTCGTTTAGAGCGCTTAGAACAAGTACTCCATAAGTGATATCAGTGGATACTTCTCCAATACTAATTGTTGTATTTAAAATTGTTTTTAATCTATCTCCGCTAATAGTAAAATTTACCCATGCTTTCATCAAATCTAAGCCAGTTTTTATTCTTTCTACATCTTTATCATCAATTTCTATCTTTTTGGCAAAAGCAACATTTACCAATATAAAATTGGCGATTACACATAATGTAATCGCCAAAAATGACGCTCTTTTTAGATAAAGTTTAATTTTATTAATAAATTGACGTTTCACCATTTCCCACTAATAATAATGTCTCGAATAAATTCTTCTGAACCTCCCGTTATGGCGTAGATTCCAGAATTCTTTTTAAAAAAATATACATACATACCAAGTAGATGCACATTTTCCTGAGTCTTTACTATATCAAATTCTTTTACTTTATCTTTACTGAAGTCGCCAATTAAACCAAAGGTATCAAAATTAGTCTTTACCCAAAGCTCTAAATTTAGATCTGGTTTCTCTGTTTTAAAACGATTAATAACAAAGACTCTAGACTCCCCTTCTTTGCCCTCTAATTCAATACTAGCCATCGTATACCCTTCTTCTGTTCTCTCTGGAATATATTCAATCTCGTTAATCCCTCTCCACTCCTCCGGCACCTTAAATTCATATCCATCTATCCTATTTACCACTCTATATTCTTTTCCTGTTAAACTTTTCACTACCCTCACCCCTTCTGGCAAATTTTTATTCAATTCCCTCACATCTTTTTGATTTTGCCACCAAAAAAAGCCGGCTGTGCCGACGATTAAA
>JBHIEE010000024.1:0-28213 GCA_046760445.1 Candidatus Aminicenantia bacterium | reverse complement strand
CCATAAGATCGAATAGCTTCATTTTTATGCTTTGTTTCTTTGTATACTCCGCTGAGGATTATTACTGGGACTTTTTTTGAAAAATCGTGAGTAATCTTATTGCATAAATCAAAACCATGTAATTTAGGGAGCATTGCTTCTAAAATAACCAGGTCAGGTTTTTCTGTTTCAAATTTTTTAAACCCGGATAAACCATCTAAGGCAGTTATTACTTGGAATCCTTCGGTTTGAACTAAATTTGACAAAGATTTTAGTATTTCTTCATCAAAATCAATGATTAGAATTTTTTTATTTTTCATTACCCCTTCTATTTAATCAAATTTTAAAATAAATAAATTTAATTGTCAATACTTTTTACTCCTTATATTTTTTAGAAGCAAGTTAATAATAAAATAAAATTTTAATTTTTTCAATCCTAAATAGCAAAATATGCCTTACTTCGTTCGGCAAAATTCCAAATTTCAAATCCCAAATTCCAAACAAATCCCGTAAAGGGACGAGGTCCCACGGGACTTTTCGTCCTAAATCCAAATATCTAAATTCATCCCGAGTACTCGGGATGAACATTTGAGTCTTGCCCTCGTCCTGAACTCGGGCCGAAGGAGTCATTGGAATTTGTTTGTGATTTGGTACTTACCCTCTATAAACCCCTGTAGGATTCTACAGGGCGAGGCAATTGGAATTTCTGCTTAGGAATTTTTAAATTCCGAAGCAGTAAAATGAGCTAACAAAGAAGAGTAAATAGCTTGAAGCAGCTAATTCTTTATGGTATATTTCCAAAAGATGAGAAATAACGATATTTATTTATCGATAATTATTCCAGTCTATAATGAACAAGAAAATTTAAGAGAGCTTCATCAAGAAATAAAAAATGTTTTAGACAAATTTAAAAAAAATTACGAGATAATTTTTGTTGATGATGGAAGTGTTGACAACTCTTTTTCACTCTTAAAACAAATTCACAAAGAAAATTCCCGGGTGAAAGTTATAAGACTTAGAAAGAATTTTGGCCAAACTGCTGCTTTATCAGCTGGATTTGATTATTTAAGGGGAAAGATGGTCGTTACTATGGATGGAGACCTTCAGAATGATCCCAAGGATATTCCTCTTCTCATAAATAAATTGGAGGAGGGGTATGATATTGTTAGTGGATGGAGGTATAAAAGAAAAGATAAGTTTTTTACCAGGCGTCTTCCTTCTGCTATTGCTAACTGGCTGATTTCTTTAATTACTGGAATAAAACTTCATGATTATGGCTGCACTCTAAAAGCTTTTCGTAAAGAAGTAGTTAAGAGTATTAAATTATATGGAGAAATGCATCGTTTTATCCCAGCCATGGCTAGTTTGATTGGAGTAAATATTGCTGAGATAAAAGTTAATCACCGGGCTCGAAAATCTGGGAAGTCAAAATATGGACTATCTCGAACTATTAAAGTAGTGTTGGATTTGGTTACTGTAAAATTTCTCCTTAGTTATTCCACCCGGCCTCTTCAGGTTTTTGGCTTAGTCGGATTAATCTGCGGATTGATTGGAGGTATTTTAGGTATATATCTTTCTTATCAACGATTAATTTTAAAATCGATAGGACTTGCTAATAGACCCTTACTCTTATTAGCTATATTATTAATTTTTATGGGATTTCAATTTATCACTTTAGGACTTCTGGCTGAGATGATTTCTCGAGCTTATCATGAGTCAGTTCGAAAAAAAATATATTCTATCCGAGAAATTATTAAGTAAAAAATTTAGAGAAAAAACCCGTGAAAATTTTGATGCTTGCCCCAGAGCCATTTTTCCAATCTCGAGGGACTCCTTTAAGTGAATATTTCCGAATAAAGGCCCTAACAGATTTAGGACATTCTGTGGACCTAGTTACCTATCACTTAGGTCAAAATGTGGAAATTAAAAATCTCAGAATTTTCAGAATACCTCGGATACCTTTTATTAAAGAAATAAAAGTTGGCCCTTCTTGGATAAAAATTCCTTTAGATTTTCTTCTTTTTATAAAAGCTACGGTGAGACTTTTTAAAGAAAAACATGATTTAATTCATTCTCATGAAGAAGCAGCTTTATTTGGTTTGATTTTATCAAAAATTTGGCGTTTACCTCATTTATATGACATGCATTCGAGTTTGCCTCAGCAATTAGAAAATTTTCAATTTACAAAGTCCAAGATTTTCAAAAAAATATTCCAGTGGATAGAAACCTTTATCTTAAAATACTCCCAGTCGGTTATTGTTATTTGTCAGGATTTATTAGAAACAGCTCGGGAGATTATTCCGTCCACAAAATTGATTCTTATTGAGAATTTTCTCACAGAAGAAGGAGAAAAAATTACTTCCAAAGAAGTTGAACAGAAAAAGAAAGAGCTTAAAATAAATAACAAGAAAATAGTATTATATACTGGAACATTTGAGGCTTATCAAGGCTTACCGCTTTTGCTAAGAGCGATCAAAAATTTAAGTAATGAGATAACTTTGGTACTGGTTGGAGGGAAAAAACATCAAATAGAGGAATTAAAAAAACTGGTTCAACAATTAAATATTTCTCGTAAGGTGATTTTTACTGGTCAAAGGCCTTCCTCAGAGATTCCTTTATATATCTCTTTAGCTGATGTCTTGGTTTCTCCTCGTATTTCTGGAACAAATACTCCTTTGAAGATTTATACTTATTTAAAATCAGGAAAGCCAATTGTTGCTACTAAACTTCGTACTCATCAGCAAGTATTAAATCCTCAAAATGCAATTCTCGTTGAACCTGAGCCTGAGGACTTAGCTAAAGGAATTCATTTTGCTCTCTATAACTCTCAAAGCCTTAAAATAGCTCAGAAAGCAAAAACGATAGCTGATAGAGAATATACTTATTCTAAATATTTAGAAAAAGTCAAAAAATCCTTGGAACTTATTTCTTGAAATAGTAAAAAAGAAATTTAATGAGGGCTTTTATTACTGGTGCTTCGGGATTCATCGGAACCCATTTGGTGAGTT
This sequence comes from Candidatus Aminicenantia bacterium, assembly GCA_046760445.1. Classification (GTDB taxonomy): domain Bacteria; phylum Acidobacteriota; class Aminicenantia; order JdFR-78; family JdFR-78; genus JBHIEE01. The sequence continues at coordinate 25,226 of JBHIEE010000024.1, read as the reverse complement.
ATTTATTAAAAGAACATTGGGAAATAAAAATCCTTCAACATAAGACTCCTTTTCCCTCTTTAAAAAACAGAGTTAAAGTTATTCAAGGAGATGTTAGAGATTATCATTTACTGGAAAAGTCTTTAAGTCGGGGAGATATCGTTTTTAATCTTGCTTCTGTCTTAGGAGCTTCATTAAAAACTGAAAAAGAATTTTTTGAAATAAATGCTCTAGGCACCAAAAATGTTCTTCAGGCTGCTTTAGAAAAGGGAGTAAATAAATTTATCCATTTTAGTTCAGCGGGTGTATTGGGTTCAGTAAAGAAGAGAGAAATAGCTGATGAAGATTATCCTTTAAATCCAGAAGATATTTATGAAAAAAGTAAATTTGAAGGAGAGAAGATAGCCCTTGAGTTTGTTAGAAAAGGGGTGAATATAATTATTATTAGACCTGGTTGGGTTTATGGGCCAGGAGATAAAAGGACTTTTAAACTAATTAAAGCTATTGCTAAAGGAAGATTTTTTTTAATTGGAAAAGGGGAGACTAATCAAACGCCAATTTATATTAATGATCTAATTAGAGGAATTTATCTCTGCACTCAGAAAGGAGTTCCAGGAGAAATTTATCATTTGGCTGGCTTAGAAGTTCTTACTGTCAAGGAAATGGCAGAAATTATTTCTAAAGAGGTGGGAAGAAAGTTGCCTTTTTTTAGGCTCCCTTTATTCCCAACTGAAATTTTTGCATGGGGTATGGATAAAGTTTTTAAAATTTTTAAAGCAGAAGCTCCGCTAACTCCATCTAAGGTAAGTTTTTTTGTTAAAGCAAAACCGCTCTCAGTAAAAAAAGCTCAGCAGGAATTAGGATTTTACCCTAAAATGAGTTTTACCCAGGGGATTAAGAAATCCATTGCTTGGTATAGAGAGCAAGGTTGGCTATGAAATTTTAGAAAAAAATTGACATTAAGAAGTTAAAAATATATATTAGAAAACCAAATTTTACTCAAAGAGAAAAAATGAATAAGGAAAAGGTAAGCAGATTTTATGACATTGTATGGACTGAGTATCTTCCTGAATACGAAGCTTCACAATCTCATCTTGAACTTTTTTTTAAGGATGATGAGATAGTGAATCGAACCATTTTAGATGCCGGCTGTGGCACTGGTATTTTTACCATTATTTTTGCTAATAAGGGAGCAAAAAAGGTTATTGGAGTAGACATTAGTGAAGGCAGTTTGAATACCGGGAGAGAACTTAAAGAAAAATTTAAATTGTCAAATGTTGAGTTTCAAAAAGATGATATGCTGAATTTATCTTTCAAAGAGAACACTTTTGATATTGTGTGGGCTTGGGGAACTATTCATCACACTGAAGATCCATATAAGGCAATGGAAGAGCTTATCCGGGTATTAAAAAAAGATGGTATTTTTTTTATGGCTTTATATAAAAAGACTAAATTAACTTTTATTCATGAAATTATTAGAAGAGTTTTAATTAAAACTCCCAGAAAATCATGGACTATCTTATCCAAAATTATGGCTTTTTTCCTTTCTCCCATAGTTTTTTTATTCAAAAAAAGAGAAAAATCAAGAAAAGGAGAAAAGTTAGAAGAATTAATCCTGGACTGGTATTTTGTGCCTATTAGACATTATTTTTATCCTGAAAGGATTAAAAGTTTTTTAGAAAAAAGAAATTTTATTATTGAAAAATTCCTTCCTGCTTCTGGAAGATTTAATAGCACATCTAATTTCATATTTAAAGCTAAAAGATATGAGAAAGGTTAAACTTCATACCAAGATTTTAATTGGGATGGTTTTAGGAGTTATTCTTGGCTTAATATTTCAGGAAAAAGCAGTTATTATTAAACCCATTGGTAGTTTATTCATTCGATTAATTACCATGGTGGTAGTGCCCTTAGTTTTTGTCTCCCTTTTCATTGGTACAGCCAGTTTAGGAGATATAAAGAAGTTAGGTCGAATTGGAATTAAAACATTAATTTATTATACTATGACGACAATAATAGCTATCACTATTGGTCTGTTTTTGGCCAATGTTATAAAACCTGGTGTTGGTTTGGAAGAGAATGTTAAAGCCGAGTTATATAGGAATTATAAAAGCAATGCCCAGATAGAACTGCAAAAATTAGAAGAGAAACCAACCGTTATTGAAACATTTTTGAATATTGTTCCTCGGAACCCAATTAAAGCTTTAATAGATGGAAATATGTTACAAGTAATATTTTTAGCGATGATATTTGGGGTGTCGATTACCCTCCTCAAAAGAGAAAAGTCTAAATTAGTGATTGATTTTTTTAGTGGAGTGAATGATGCAATCATTCAAATTGTTCACATCGTAATGCGAATAGCCCCGTATGGGGTTTTAGCTTTGATTGCTGCTGTAGTCGGACAATTTGGTATACATATTCTCTTTACCTTAATTAAATATTCTATGGTTGTAGTTTTAGGTTTACTTATTCACACCGCTGCATTATATTCTTTTAATCTGAAAGTATTTGGCAAAATGAATCCAATAAAATATTTTAAAGGAATGAGACAGGCAATGATAATTGCCTTTAGCACTTCGAGCAGCAATGCTACTTTACCAGTGACCATGGAATGCGTTCAATATATGGGGATTTCTAAAGAGATAACGAGCTTTGTCTTGCCTTTAGGGGCAACAATTAATATGGACGGAACAGCCTTGTATCAAGGGGTAGCGGCAGTTTTTATAGCTCAGATTTATGGAATTGACTTAAATATTATTCAGCAAGGAACCATTGTTTTAACTGCCACCTTAGCTTCTATTGGCACTGCTGGTGTGCCCGGTGTAGGAATGATTACCTTAGCTATGGTATTAAAAGCAATCAATATTCCTTTAGAAGGGATTGCTTTAATTTTAGGTGTAGATAGAATCTTGGATATGCTCAGAACAGTCACCAATGTTACTGGTGATGGCACTGCTGCAGTGGTAGTTAGTGCCACAGAAAAAGCCTAATAATGATGCGAACGATCAAATACTATCAAAGATTAATCCAGATGTTTTATCATTATCGAAAAAAATCAGTGGTTTTACCTTATTTTCCGGTTCGATTATGGATAGAGCCGACCAGTTTTTGTAATCTACAATGCATTATGTGTCCCAACAAAGACTTGAAAAAAGAAGAAAAAGGATATATGGACTTCGAGCTCTTCAAAAAAATAATTGATGAAGTAGCCACTTTTGCTTTTGAGGTACATCTTCTCCATCGAGGAGAATCTCTCCTTCATCCGGATTTTTTTAAAATGGTTAACTATGCTCATCAAGCTAAATTGACCACTAAATTTCACACTAATGGAACTCTTCTTAACGAGGAAAAATCTTATCAATTAATTGAATCTGGATTGGATCAACTTTCCTTTTCTTTTGATGGTTTTGATAAAAAGACCTACGAGAGCATTCGAATTAAAGGAAATTTTGATAAAATAGTAAATAATATTATTCAATTTTTGGAAATTAAAAAGAAATTAAAGAGTAAAAAACCGTATACTATTATTGAGTTAATTAATTTTCCAGAATTATATCAAAAGATTGACAAGACCACAAAAGAGAAATTTTTAAATAATTTTAAAGGATTACCATTGGATAAGATAGAAATTAAGGAAATCCATAATTGGGCAGGCTTGCTGCCCGAGATAAAAAAAGATTTTAAAAATTACTCACCTTGTACTTTCCTTTGGCAGGCACTAATTATTTTCTGGGACGGTTCGGTTGTTCCTTGCACCCAAGATTTTCACGGCTACTATACCTTAGGGAATGTCAGAAACTCCTCATTAGCCCAAATATGGAATAATCCAAAAATGATGAATCTGAGACAAAAAATAGCCATGGGAGAAATTGAAGAATTTAAAACTTGCCGACAGTGCGATCGACCCTGGAGAGAGAAAATTCTTGGTGTGCCTAAAGAATATCTTTGGAAATTTTTGACCAAAAGAATGCCTTGAGTGATAAATCCTTAATTAATAAAATGAAAAAAATATTTATTTTTCTGTTGATTTTAAGTGTTGTCCTCTCTTCTAATTTGATTTCTAATCAAGCAAAAATTTTAATTTTTCCCTTTGAAAATTGCTCTGGAGAAGAAAGTCTTTTTTGGTTAGGAGAAAGCATTGCTTTTTCTTTAGTTGAGACTCTTTCTACCTATAATCTTCAGGTGGTTGCTAAACAACAGAGAGAAAAAGCTTTTGAAGAGTTGGAACTTCCTTCTACTTCTTCTTTAACTCGGGCGAGCATTATCCGGATTGGACAATTCCTAAATGTTTCTCGAATAATTATTGGAGAATTTCAAACAGAAAATAGTGAAATTATTATTACTGCCCAATGGCTTGATTTAAATGAAGGTAAGTTAGGAGAAATAGCGGCTGTTAAAGGAAAATTAAAAGAACTTTTATTAGTTCAAAATTTGTTGATTTGGGAACTTTTGAAAAAAGAAGGAATAATTAAAGATGAATCAATAGATGAGTTTCTTAATAAAAAAACTAATATCCCGCTTTATGTGTATGAGAATTACATTAAAGGATTAATTTCTAATGACTTAGATAAAAAAATTTCATTTTTTAAAGAGGCATTTTTAAATTACCCTAATTATCCAGAAGCTGGGTGGGAATTAGCCAAGATTTATTACTCGAAAAAAGACTATCGAAAATGCATTTTTTACTTAGATGGAGTAATTCCATATCCTAAGTTCTCTTTTCCAGCAAATTTTCTTAAAGGACTCTGTTTTTTTGAGCAGGAAAAATATGAAGAGAGTTTAAATATTTTTAATCAGTTGGAAAAGAATGAGTATAAATCAGTCATTTATAACAATATCGGAGTGTGCTTAATAAAAAAAGAAGAATTAAGTCAAGCGATCAATTATTTTAGACAGGGTTTAAAAGAAGATGATTCTAAAAATGGATATTTTAATTTAGCTTTAGCTTTTTACTCTGAAAATTCTTTAGAAGAGGCGGAAGAGACAATTAAAAAGGCACTCTTCTTGGATTCTCGTGATAAACAGTCTCATTTGTTATTATTAAGCATTTTAACTAAGTTAGGAAAGCAGGACTTAGTTAAAAATGAAAAAGAGATTATTCGTCTTTATTTTTCTTTTGGAGAAGGGGAAAAATTGGATGAAGATTCTTTCTCGTTTAGACTAATTAATCCTTTTATAAATTCATCCTCTGAAATTAAGGATAATCAGTCAATATTGAATTTTTATATTAATCAAGCTCTTAAAAAAATAGAATCAAAAAATTGGGAAAAGGCCTATCCAGCACTAAAAAAAGCCCTTTATATTCAACCTTATTACGAAGAGATATATTTTCTTTTGGGAAAGATTCATTATTTAAAAAAGAATTATTCCCAGGCAATTGAGCACTTGAAATTTTCCCTTTGGTTAAAAGACTCAGAAAAGACTCGGTTGTTCTTAGCATTGTGTCTGATTAAAACTGACCAAAAAGAAAAAGCAAAATCTGAGTTGAGGAAAGTATTGGCTATGAATCCAAATAATGAACAGGCCAAGGAATTATATCAAAAAATAAATAAATGAAAATAGCTGCTCTTTTACCTCATGTTGAAATTTTTGGAGGAGTAAGGCGATATCTTGAAATCGGTAATGAATTTATCAAGAGAGGGCATCAGTTTATTTTGTATCATTCGGATGGGAGTTCAGTTGATTGGTTTAATTTTTTGGGAGAAATAAAGCCCATTGGTTTGGCGGAGAAGGATAATTTTGATATTGTTTTGTGCAGTGAATATTCAATCTTGAATTATTTCCAAAAAGTTAGAGCCAAGAAAAAAGTATTTTACTTCATTTTAGAAAAACATAAAATGGAGAAGGAAATTTGTCGTCAAGGATACATTTTTTTGGGAAACTCAATTGGTCTTTGCCGGAGAATTGAAAAAAAATATGGTCAAAAGTGTTTTCACGCTCCTGGAGGAATTAATCCAGATATATTTTATCCGATTGAAGTTCCTAATAAAAACAATAAATTGAGAATAATATGTTATGGAAGAATTTATAAGAAGAGAAAAGGAGTAGAAAAAATTATTCGGGTAGTAGACCGCCTTTATCGGAAATACAAGTTTCTGGAGTTAATTCTTTTTGATACTCCTGTAGGAAAGGAGAAAATAGACCCACGAAGAATGGTAAGCCCTAAAGTTCCCTTTAAATTTTATCTCAATCTTCCTCAGAAGAAGATGGCCTGGTTGTATTCTCAAGGAGAGATATTTGTCAGTGCAGAAAAGAGAGCGGGATGGAGCAATACTACGGCTGAAGCAATGGCTTGTCGTCTGGCGGTCGTTTGCACTAAAAGTGGAACTGAAGATTTTGCAGTGAATAATCAGACGGCTCTTTTAGTTCCTTTCAATAATTCATTCTTTATTAGTCAAAAAGTAGAAAAACTTATTCGTGATAAAGATTTGCGGAGGAATATAGCTCAAAAAGGGTATTTAAAAATTCAACAGTTTACTTGGTCAAAACTTGTTGATGGGTTGGAGGAGTTCTTTAGAGAGTTAGTACCATAAAAATTTGGGTAGTGTCAAAAATAATATGAAAAAATATGAAAACCACGACTCGACTGAGCTCGTCGAAGTCAGAGAACACAGATGAATGAAAATTCCAAATCACAAATCCCAAATTCCAAATAAGCTCCAATGACCAAAATCCAAATGACCAAAACAAAAAAAGCAAGTAATTACAACTTAAAAAAGCGAACTCATCAGTCTGCTAAAAAAAGTAGCTCTTTCGAATTAAGGAAAAATTTTTCTTTTATAATAGAGAAATCATGATAATCGGTTTGGATATTGGAATTTGGAATTTATTTGATATTTGGAGTTTGAGATTTGTGATTTAATATAATAGGTGGCCTCTGTGGTTAAATTTGACAATACTAAAATTTGAAATAGATGAAAGTTTATGCTATTCTTTAGAAAAGTTGTTCAATAAAATAAAGCACGTCAAAGGAGGAAGAAATTAATGCGAGAGAAAGAATTGAAAGAAATTCTGTTAAGAGAGAATGAAGAATTTAAAGAACTTTATGGAAGACACCAAGAATGTGAGAAGAAATTAAAAGAATATCAGAATAAGACATATTTAACTGAGCAAGAAAAGTTAGAGGAAAAAATTCTAAAGAAAGAAAAGTTAGCTCTAAAAGATAAAATGTATTATCTTATGAACGAATACAAAAAAAGCCATGGTTAATATTTAATATGGTTAACCAGGGAATTTTGGTTGTTCTAATTTTACCACGAACAAAATGACAATTAAAAAAGAAATCAATCTGGCTATTGTTGGGACTTTATCTCTTCGAGGAAAAGAGTTACAGCACACCTTAGATAAGATAAAGTTTCCGATAAAAAAAATTAAATTTCTTGATCCCAATGTTAAAGAAGAATATACCCATCTAACTGAATTTAGAGGAGAAGCGCAAATAATTCAAAGTATTAAAAAAGAACATTTATATAATATGGATTTAGTATTTTTTACTGCTGATTATCAGACCAGTATAAACTACTGTTCTCTAGCAAAAGAATGCAAATTTCGAGCGATCGATCTTTGTGAAGTATTCAACTCTTGGGAGGATATTCCTCTTGTTGTCTCTGGTGTTAATGACAATATTTTAAAAAAAGAAGACTATTTAATTGCTAATCCCCATCCTCTGTCGGTTATTCTTTCTACCTTTCTTCATTTCATTAATCAAAAATTTAGTTTAGCTAAAGCTTTAGCTATTGCAGTTCAGCCTGCCTCAGAATACGAGACCCAGGGGATTGATGAATTAATGAATCAGAGTATCGGGTTTTTAAATTTAACTAAAATTCCAAAGAGTATTTTTAAAGAGCAGATAGCTTTCAATCTCATTTCCCAAGTTGGTCAACTTGAAGAGGATGGATTTACTGATTCAGAAAAGAGAATAAATCAGGAAATAAGAAGGATTCTATTTTTAAAAGATCTTCCTTTATCTCTCTGTTTAATTCAGGCTCCTGTATTTCATACTTATTCGATAATGGTTTTTGTTGAGTTAAATTCAAACCCTCAATTATCAGATTTAGAAGATACATTAAAAAAATCTTCCTTATTTAAAACCACTCCACCTAAAGCTAGCCCTCCTTCTCCTATTACTACTGCTGGAAAGGATGAGATTTATATTGGTCAGATTAAAAAAGACCAAGCTATCGTAGACGGGTTCTGGTTCTGGTTGGTAGCTGATAATTTAACTCGAGGTTCAGTGTTAAATGCCATTGAAGTGGCAAAAAAAATCCTTTCTTTAGATAGTCTTCCGGTGTAAGAATGGAAGGTTTTTCGAAATTATTTAGATTAGTTCTCCCTTATCGTCTTGTTCTTATTTTTTCTTTGTTGTCTATGTTTATGGTGGCTATTTTTACTTATTTATTTGTTAATTTAGTCCAGCCAATAATGGATGAATTATTTACTTTAGGTTCAAGAACTATTCCTCAAAAAACACGGGTGATGGATGTTATTTTTAATTTATTTCATCTTTCTAAGGAAGATCTTATTGTTGCTTTGCCAATAATTTTGGTTATTGTTTTTTTAGGAAAAGGACTTTTCACTTTCCTGTCTACTTATTGGATGAAATCTATTGGTCACAAAATAGTAAAAAAATTACGAGATGATCTTTATACTCATTTAATTGGTCAGTCAACTAAATTCTTTGACCATTCATCTACTGGAGAGCTTATTTCTCGAGTGACAAATGATACTGATAAAATTCAACAGGCTGTGTCAGGTAGTTTGGCTGATTTAATAAGTGAAACATTTACTCTAATAGTCCTCTTCATCGGAATTTTTATTATTGACTGGCATCTAACTTTAATTTCTCTAATTATTACTCCGTTGGCGGTTGTTCCTTTAATAATTTTTGGCCGTCAGCAAAAAAGAAAAGGGTTACTGGGCCAGATTAAAATTGCCCAAATAACAAATTCTTTATTTGAGACAATCACTGGGAGTAAAATCGTTAAAGCTTTTAATATGGAAAGATTTGAAATAATGAAGTTTTTAAAGAGAACTTACGAACATTTCAAAATAAATCTTAAATTAGCTCTGATTGGCAGCCTTTCCTCTCCCTTTATGGAATTGATTGGGGGAATAGCAGCTGCTTTTATTTTAATTGTAGGTACCAGGAAAATTACCAGAGGTGAAATTAGCCCAGGTGATTTCGGTGCGTTTCTTACAGCCATATTTATGATGTATACTCCGATAAAAAGGCTTAGTCGGGCAAATAATACTATTCAGCAGGGACTGGCTGGTTTAGAACGGGTCCAAGAACTTTTAGCTATCAAGCCAGAGATCGTTGAAAGTCCCGATGCTTATCCACTTCCTCTGGTGAAAGGAGAAGTTCAATTCAAAAATGTTTATTTTAGTTATAATCAAGCATCTCCTGTCCTTAAAGGAATAAATTTGAAAGTTTTGCCCGGAGAACTGGTTGCTTTGGTTGGGTTAAGTGGAGCAGGCAAAACAACGATTATTAATTTAATCCCGCGTTTTTATGATGTTACCTCAGGAAGTATTACCATTGACAATATTAACATTAAAGAAGTAACTTTTTCTTCTTTGCGCTCTCAAATTGGGTTGGTCACACAGGATACGATTTTATTTAATGATACTGTCAAAAATAACATTGCCTATGGATTGGAAAATGTTTCCATGAGTAAGATTATAGAAGCATCTAAAGCAGCTATGGCCCATGAATTTATCCAAAAACTTCCCCAGGGTTATGACACTTATATTGGAGAAAAGGGCCAGCTTCTTTCTACTGGTCAAAGGCAAAGATTAACTATTGCCCGAGCCATTTTGAAAAATTCACCCATTTTAATTTTGGATGAGGCTACTTCAGCTTTAGACAGCGAATCAGAAAGATTAGTTCAAATTGCCTTGAATAATTTAATGAAAAATAAGACGACTTTTGTTATTGCCCATCGCTTATCTACAGTTAGGAAAGCAGATAAAATAGTTGTCATTGATAAGGGAAAAATTGTTGAAATGGGAACTCATCATGAACTCTTAAAGAAAGGAGGACTTTACAGTCGCCTTTATGCTCTTCAATTTTTGGATGAAAAATGATTAAAAGTATGACTGGGTTTTGCGAAAAAAAATTTAACTTCAAAACTTTTTCAGCTAATATTACTATTAAAACTCTCAACCATCGTTATTTTGACTGGTATTTTAAAGGAAACTTTGTGGTAGCTGGATTAGAGTATAAATTCCGTGCTTTAGCCCAAAAGGAGTTTTCTCGAGGAAGAATTGAGGTAAATTTCGACTTAGAATTTTTTTCTTCGTCTAATTGGCATATTCATATTGATAATAATTTATTAGATAAAGTGTTAACCTCTTTTGGGCCTATTTTTAATAAGTATAAAAATATAATTAGTTTCCCCTTAGATAGTGTTTTCAAATTACCTGGTATTTTCACTTTAAAGCCAGTTAACTTGAGAAAAGATGAAGTTGTTTTTTTAGAGAGAAGTTTTCAAGAAGTGATGAACGAAGTAATAAAACAGAGAGAGAAAGAGGGGAAAACGATTAAGAAGGAAATTGTTCAATTGTTAAATAACATTCATAAAAAGTTAAAAAAGATTGAATTCTTAGCTCAAAAACAACCTCAAATAATTCAAAAGAAATTAAATCAAAGAATTAAAGACTTCGGTCAGGAAGAGCTTATTTCTCCAGAAAGATTAGCGGAAGAAATATTCTTTTATGTTCAAAAATGCGACATTACTGAAGAAATAAGCAGAATAAAATCGCATTTAGAGTATTTAAATAATATGCTTAATTCAGATATGAAAGAACCGGTCGGAAAAAAAATAGATTTTCTCATCCAAGAAATTCATCGAGAAATCCATACCCTGAGTGCAAAATCTCAGGATTTAACCATAATACGACAGACAATAGAAATTAAGGGAGAGCTTGAGAAAATAAAACAGCAGATCCAAAATATTGAGTAAAAAATGCTTTTTATCTTAAGTGGGCCCTCTGGAAGTGGGAAGTCTACTCTTACTCAGAAAGTTTTAGCCCAAGTAGATAATATTTCTTTTTCTGCTTCTCATACTACTCGCCCAAAAAGGCGGTCCGAATTGGAAGGAAAAAATTATTATTTTATTTCTGAAAAAGAATTTAAGAATATGATTGCTAATAAGGAATTTTTGGAATGGGCGATTGTTCATGGCAATTATTACGGTACTTCTAAGAAAGAAATTGAGGAGAAGATCAAAAATGGGGATGTCCTAATGGATATTGATGTTCAGGGAGCCAGGCAAATCAAATCTAAATTTAAAGAAGCGATTTTCATTTTTGTTCTTCCTCCCTCTTTTGAGGAATTGAAAAGAAGAATGGTTACTCGTGGAGAGGAGGAGTCTTTTTCCATACAAAAAAGACTTGAAATTGCCAAACAAGAGATAAAGTGTTATAAAGATTTTGATTACATTATAATTAATGACAAATTGAATAAAGCGGTCGAAGAGTTAGCTTCCATTATTATAGGGCAGAGGTGCAGGCGTCATTTAAGAGAAGAAGTAGTGAAAAAAATTATTGCTACTTTTTCTGAGGAAATTAATCAATGAAAAGAAAAAAGATTCAAGTTGCTTTAGGAATTAGTTCTTCAATAAGTATTTACAAAGCAGCTGATATTATCCGTGAATTTCAGAGAAACGAGATTGAAGTTAAAGTTATTATGACCAAAAATGCAACTCAATTTATCACTCCTTTGTTATTTGAGGCTTTAACTGGGAAAAAAGTAATAGTTGATCAGTTTGAGAATTTGAAAGAAGGAGGGATGGAACATATTAATTTAGCTGAAGAAATATCTCTTTTAGTTATTGCTCCGGCTACAGCTAATATTATTGGGAAAATAGCCAATGGAATAGCTGACGACTTCTTAACTACATTTTTTTTGGCAGTCACCTGTCCAATTATTGTTGCTCCAGCTATGAATGAAAATATGTATTTACATACTAATACTCAGGCTAATTTAAAGCGCCTGAGGGCTTTAGGAGTAAAGGTTATTGAACCAGAAAAAGGATATTTGGCTTGCGGGAGGGAAGGTGTTGGTCGCTTAGCAGAACCAAAGAGAATTATTGAGCAAAGTTTAACTCTTTTAAAAAAAAGTAGAAGTTTGAAAGGGAAAAAGATATTAATCACTGCTGGTCCAACTCAAGAGGGCATTGATCCCGTGAGGTTTATCACCAATCACTCCTCTGGGAAAATGGGGTATCAATTAGCTGAAGAAGCCATCAGACGGGGTGGAGAAGTGACTTTAATTTCAGGACCAACCAATCTTTTTCCTCCTAAAGGAGTAAATTTTATTTCTGTAACGACTGCTCTCCAGATGGAAAAAGGGGTCATGAAAAATTTTTCAGATGCAGATATTGTTGTTATGGCAGCTGCTGTCTCTGACTATCGCCCTCTAAAATTTTCTTCTTCAAAAATAAAAAAAGAAAAAGATACAATAAATTTAAGATTAATTCAAAATCCAGATATATTAGCCAAGCTTGGTCAAAAAAAGAAGAAGAAAATTTTAGTTGGATTTGCGGCTGAAACTGAGGAGATAATAAAAAATGCTACTCAAAAGCTTAACCAAAAAAAGTTAGATTTAATTGTAGTAAATGATGTATCACGAAAAGAAATTGGTTTTGGTTCAGATTTCAATCAGGTAACTTTTATTGATAGAAAAGGTCAAGTTATTCAGACTGATATTTTAAGTAAAAAGGAAATAAGCAGTCTAATTTTTGATCGAATAGAAGAACTTTTGAAAGATGAAAATTGAGCAATTAATCGATAATATAAAAGAGAAACTCCTTTTTTTCTCAGAAATGGGAGGAGAAGGATTTTTCTTCTCTTCGCCGAGTGAGAATAACTTTAAAGAATTAAAAGCATTAGAGAGGGAGATCACCAACTGCCGAAAATGTCGACTTTTTTCCTCTCGAACCAATTTAGTATTTGGTCAGGGCAATTCTGATGCTGATTTGATGTTTATTGGAGAAGCCCCTGGTGAAGATGAGGACCGAGTTGGTGAACCTTTTGTCGGAAAAGCTGGTCAACTTTTGACTAAAATAATTAAAGCCATGAATTTAACCCGAGCTGATGTTTACATTACCAATGTGGTTAAATGTCGGCCACCAAGTAATCGAAATCCTCGAGAAGATGAAATAAAGCAATGTTGGCCTTATCTTATTCGTCAGATCAATTTAATTAGGCCTAAAATAATTGTTGCCTTGGGGAAAATTGCCGCCCAAGCTCTTCTTGATGATAAATCTCCTATTTCATATCTTAGGGGAAATTTTTATCAATTTCAGAATATTAAAGTCATTCCTACTTATCATCCAGCTTATTTGGTTCGAAATGAGTCCAATACTGAGCTGAAAAGAAAAGTCTGGCATGATATGAAAAAAGTAATGGCTTTCTTAAACCAGTAATGAATTGGTATGCAGAAGTAGCTCTTCCTCTTCCCTTCAGTCAGACTTTTTATTATTTAATTCCTGATAAATACAAAGATAAAGTTTTTGAGGGAGCGAGGATACTTGTTTCTGTCAGAAAGAAAAAGCTAACTGGATTCATTATAAGCTTAGAAAAGGATATTCATTTAGAAAAAGATATTCAGCTTAAAGAAATTGAGGAAGTATTGGATAAGGAGCCAATTTTACCTCAGTCTGTTTTTCAATTAACAAAGAGACTTTCTGATTATTATTTAACTTCTTGGGGAGAACTACTTTATGCTTCTCTTCCTCCTTCATTGGTATTAAAAAGTACCACTAAAATTTCACTTACAGAACAAGGAAGAAATTCGAGAATGACTCAAGCCTTATCTAAAAAGGAAAGAGAAATTTTGGATTTTATTGGAGAAAAATCTTTTACCTTTACCTTTCTAAGGAGAAAATTTAAAAACATTTCTCCTCTTCTTACTAAATTAGAAAAAAAAGGGCTGATCAAAAGACAAGAAGAAGTAAAGAAAATTAAGAGAAGAGGGACTGGCTTTTCTTATCCAGATTCAATCCAATTAGAATTTGGAACAATTTTAGATAAAGAGGAAACAGAAATAATCAAAAGAATTCAAAAAGAGATAGAAAAAGCAAAATTTTCTCCTTTTCTTTTTATGGCTGACCAAGAACAAAGAAATAATATTTATTTGGAACTAATTAAAGAAGTATTAAATAAAGGGAAAAAAGTTATTTATTTAGTCCCGGAAATCATTTTAGCCGAACCAATAGTGTGTAAATTAAAGACGAATATTGGAGAGAGAATTGCTCTTCTTCACAGTAAATTAACAGAAAAACAAAGGGAAGCTGAATGGTTAAAAATTAAAGAAAACAAAATTGATTTGGTTATTGGTCCTCGTTCTGCTATATTTTCACCTCTTTCTGATTTAGGGTTAATTATTGTCGACAAAGAAGAAGATGAATCCTATATCCAGCAGGAAAATCCAAAATATGATGCCCGGCAAGCAGCTCTAATGAGGGGAGAACTTGAGAAGGCAATAGTGATCTTTGGCTCCAATACTCCTTCAGTAGAAAATTATTATTATGCTCAAAAAAATAATTGCCTATTATATTTAAACCAGAAAGGGCTCGAGTTTTACCCTTCCATAACCATTGTTGATACCAGAAAGGAGAAGGGACTGATTAGTCGATTTTTGAGAAATGAGATTGAAAAAAAAATAGAAGTTAAAGAGAAAGTATTAATTTTTACTAATCGGCGGGGGTATGCTAAATTCCTAATTTGTTTCCAATGTGGCTATCTAATAAAATGTAAAGATTGTGATATTCCTTTGACCTACCATAAGAAAAATAAGAGAATGATTTGTTCTTATTGTTACTACTCTCAAAAAAAACCAGAAAAGTGTCCTAATTGTAAGATGAAAATTATGAAAATGGAGGGGCCAGGAACAGAATTAATTGGAGAAAAATTAAAATCTCAATTTGAGCGTGCGAGGATAAAAAGATTTGATCTCGATACAGCAAGGGACAGAAAGTCACAGGAAAAAATTATAAATGATTTTAATAGGGGAATAATAGATATTCTGGTCGGCACTCAACTTTTGACTTATCAATCAGATTTCACTTCAGTTTCTTTAATTGGTATTTTATTCCCAGAAAACATGCTCGCTTTTCCAGATTATAAAGCTGGAGAAAGAGCTTTTCATCTCATAAGCCGGGTAATAAGCTTATTAGATAAAAAAGGGAAAGTGATAATTCAAACCGCGCTTCCCAGTCACTATGTCCTTCGAGCTATAACTAATCATAATTATCTTGATTTTTATAACCAAGAAATAAAATTCCGCCAATTATTCAATTACCCTCCTTTTTCTCACTTAATTGAAATTATTTTTTCTGGAAAAAATTTAAGAAGCTTGGCACAAAAAGTAAGAGCTTTTACCCAATTGATTAGAAATTTTAGTCAAGATATTCAAGTCTTAGGACCTAATTTTGCTCCTTTATCAAAAATCAAAGGAAAATTTAGAATTCAGTTAATTATTAAAGGAAAAGACAGAGTAGCTATAAATGAAGCGATCAACCATTCACTTCGAGAGACGGGTTTGAGGAATTTATCTATTTATTTTTAAAAATTACTTTTTTCTTTCAAATTTTTTCTCAGTTTCCTCTTTTATTTTCTTCCACTTTTCAAGAGGAATTGAGAGAAAAGCCTTAATAATTTCTGGATCAAATTGAGAACCAGAAAATCGGATTAATTCTTCCTTAGCTTCTTTAAAAGAACAGGCTTTTCGATAAGGCCGATCAGAAGTAAGAGCCTCAAGAGCATCAGCTACAGCAAATATTCTTGCCTCTATCGGAATTGAATTTCCTTTTAATCCATAGGGGTATCCATTACCATTAAAGTGTTCGTGATGATAAAGAACGAGTTGAGCTGGTCGATAAAGAAATTTGCTTCCCTTAATCATTTTATAGCCTAAAACAGGGTGTTGTTTAATTATTTCCCATTCTTCAGGGGAAAGTTTGCCAGGTTTTTTTAATATTGAATCAGGGATTCCAATTTTCCCTATGTCATGGAGTAAAGAGCCCCGTTCTATATTCTCCAGTTGTTCTTTATCATTTATTCCTATTAATTGAGCCAAAGTTAAAGTAGACTTAGTTACTATTTGAGAATGGGCTTGAGTTTCAGTATCCCTGGTATCTAAAGCAATTATAAAAGATTCCAGAGTAGCCTCATAACTCGTTCTTAATTCTTTAAGCGTTTGCTCCAGTTCAGCTGTTCTTTGCTCAACCATTTTTTCCAGATTCTTTTGATACTCTTTATTTTCTAGAATTAATCTTCTTTTTTCCAATGCCCGTTCAATATTGGCTAACACTTCTTGAAGCTTAAAAGGTTTAGTAACATAATCAAAAGCCCCCATATTCATCGCTTCAATGGCTAAGTCTACATCTCTCAAAGCTGAAATCATTATTACTCCTATATCAGGGTATGAGTTTTTTATTTCTTTTAAAAGATCTATTCCTGATTTTCCTGGCATTCGAATATCGGTCATCACCAAGGAAAAATTATCTTCTGATTCGAGTATTTTCAGAGCTTGTTGAGCACTTGAAGCTGGAATGCATTCGTATCCTTGAACTGTTAGGAAATCAGACAGAAGATTTCTAATACCTTCTTCATCGTCTACAACTAGAAGCTTTTCTTTTTTCATCTGAGCAAAGGAAAGATTTAATAGTTTATTTTTTCTTCAGGTTATCCACGGCTTTTAGCCAAGTATTTAAGGAAAGATTTTGATTTTCTAAGACATTCTTTTTATATAAGGGGGAACTTTCGAGTTCTTTAGCTCTCTCTAAATATTTTTTATTTTTTTTAGATTTATGAAGTTTGTAATAAATTCTTACTGCCTCAAGAACCATTCCTTGGTTGACATATAGTTCAGCCATAGTGGCTGTTAAGAAAACATTCCCTTCTTTTACTCCTTTTTCCGTCCCTATTTTTTCAATATATTCTAATTTACCTTCTGTAGTTTTATCCCAAGGATCTAAGAATAAAGCTTTATGTAAGATTTCTTTGGCTGCTTTCCAATTTTTTTCTTCAATAAAAATATCTCCTAATATTTTATAGGCTGGGGCGTAATCTGGAGTTTTCTCTAAGATTGACTCAATAATTTTTTTTGATTGGGGGTAACGTTTAACTTGATAGAGGAACCTACCTAATAAAAGTTGAATAGAAATGTAATCAGGATAAAGGTTTTTCCCTTCCTGACAAATCTCTATTGCTTTTTCTATTTGTCCCTGAGAGGAAAATCTTTCAGCCAGCTGAATGAAATCTCGAGGCTCCTTATTGTTAGATTCAGTATCTTTGGCACTCATTAAAGGTCGAAGTCTTTTCTAATTATAAATGTTTTGGAATAATAAGAATTGGTGTTTTTTCCCAAATAAATTCTTCCCCCTTTCCTGCTACAGAAACCCAGATGTATATTTGGATGTGCCTATTGACTTCGTTGGCTGTAGGACCATAATATTTAACTCTTGCTACTCCATTATTATCAGTAATTTTTTTTACAACAGTTTTTTTCCCTCCAAACCATCCAATATTTACTCTCAATCCAAATTCATCAGTTACTTCAAAATATAATTTCTTTTTGACTAAAGGGGTGCCATCATATTCCTTTAAAATAGCAGTAATGGTGGAAGTCTGTCGTGTGTTCCCAGCAAAAATAGTATTGGGATTGGCTGAAAGAAAGAGAACCTTAGCAGTAGTGGCTGGCCCTGTGGGGGAGGGTTCTGCTACCTTATTTCTTTCACACGCAGTAAGAAGAACTAATATTAAGATAATAAGGAAGAGAATAATATATTTAATTTTATCGAGCATATTCACCCTCCTATTTCATTGGAGTAATTATTAAAGAATACGGGCAAATAACCGGTAGCTTTTACTTTGTGATTGGCTAGATCACGACCATAAAAATCTATAACCGCTGTTGTCTTAATTCCCGGTTCACCGCCTTCTACTAAATTGACAAGAGGTGGTTCTATTTTGGCATTTATGGTCACTACCACAAAAGAAACAGTAGTTGTTCCACCAATCTCAACCAAAACAGACAACGACCCTTCAATTGGATAAGGAACATCTTCTCCAGGGGTATTTTTTCCGTCTGATCGAACAAAATGGACTACATATCTTTCCAACATTATATCGTTATAGATTGAAGATTGTATGTCTGGCGAAGGATTAAGCAATTTAGCAGTAAGCTCACCCACACCCAAATCAGGTTGAACATAAATACTAGTTTCAGTTTCGACAATTACATCAGAAAATAAAACATCTGCTTCTTCTTCTTCCCAGTTATATCCTTTCAAGGATTTTATAATCAACAAACTGTTGGACTGAGTTTCATTTTCCAGTTTATTACAAGCTGGAAACAAAATCCAAAGGGAAAATATTACTGAAAAAATGAAAAAAGATTTTAATTTACTCATTTTCCCTCCTATCCTCTAATTATTCTCGGGGTAATAAAGATTAGTAATTCTCTATTGGTTGTTGTTCGAGAAAAAGATTTAAAAAAATTACCTAAAAGGGGAATTTTATGTAATAGAGGAACTCTAGTTCGAGTCACTGACTCTTCGACTCGATATATTCCTCCAATAACTGTTGTTCCTCCATCTTTAACCATTACAGTTGTTTTCGCACTTTGAGTAATGATAGGAGGAATCCCCTGCACTAAATTAGCAAAATCAGCCGCATTATTTCTTATTTCTATAGTCATAATTATTGTTCCCGCAGGAGTAATCTGAGGCGTGACTCTTAGTTCTAAAGCAGCATTAACATACCTTGTAGTAACGGTAAAGTTAGCTATTGTTTGAACAGGAATTTGTCTTCCTTGTAATATCTCGGCCTCCATATTGTTTTGAGTGGTTACCTTAGGAGCAGAGATTATTCTTCCTCGCCCTGAAGTTTCTAAGGCTGATAGAGCTATATCTAATCGAAAGGTATCTAAAACATTTCCAAAAGAAAGACCAATAGCTGTATCAAAAACAGGAGCTGGTAAATTAATGGCATACCCGCCTAAGGGACCTTCCATTCCTCGAGCTAATACACCGCCAATTCGTGATCCATCAACTAAGATACTATTGGGAAATTGTAAAGAAGTTTGATTTCCGTAATAAGCATCAGCCACTGCTTTAAATCCCCACTGAATACCTAAATTTCGAGCAAAATTAGCTGTTGCTTCTACTATTCGGGCTTCAATGCTAACTTGAGGATTGGGAACATCGAGAGTGGCGATTAATTTTTCAATAATTTCTACCCTTTCTGGTACATCAGTAATAATTAAGGTATTACTTCGTTCGTCGAAAATGATTTCCCCACGGGCAGAGAGTTGTCTATCTAAGACAGGTTTTATCTGCTTCGCCTTAGCATAAGATAATGGAATGGTTCGAACCTTTACGGGGCCAGCTAATTCTTTGGCTTCTCTCAGTCTTCTTGTTTGTTCTTCTTCTCGAGCTAAGGTGTCTACACTAGCTATTCTTAAAACATTTCCTTTCAGAACCATACCAAGCTTGTTAGATTTTAAAATAATATCTAAAGCCTGATCCCAGGGCACTTCGACTAACTCGCAAGTAACTCTTCCTGAAACTCCAGGGTCAAAGACCACATTTAATCCTGCTACTGTGCCTAAATAAATGATTACATCTCTTAAATCAGCGTCTTTAAATCTAAGAGTAACTTTTTCTCCTCTATATTTTCCCTCTGCTCCAGCAATAGTTTTTGTTTGAAAGAGTTCTTGAGGAGTAGTCTCTTTACTTTTACTTTCTTCTTCCTCTTGTTCTGGTGGAGATTCCTCAATCTTACTTTGTTCTTTTTCTAACTGGGTTTGCTCTTTTATTATTGATTCTTTGATAGGGTCTTTAATTTGAATATTTTTTGTGGAAGGTGGAGTTGGTTTTTTCTTAATGGGAGAAGGAGTCTTCTTCTCAACAGCAGTTACTGGAGCAGGCTTTTTAAGCTCTCTCTTTACCATTTTTGAAGTTTCCTGATTAGGTTTAGAAAAGGTAACAATTAGTTTATCCTGGGTTTTATCAATTTTATAGGTAGAATGATTAATCATATCAAAAACAACTCGAGCTATCTTTGGATCAGACTGAAATTGAGCGGTTCTAATTCTTGCAATTCCATAATCTCCAACCTTATATTCAGATTTAGGAGTTGAATTTATAATTTCAAATAAATCAATGACGATTCTCTCTGGATTATTTAGTTCAAGGCATTTGTAGATAGCTTCTCCGTTTAATTTGAGGATTACTCTTAATTTCTCTTCTTTATTTTTTTCAATATTAATATCTTGGAGAAAAGTAGCTGGAGGCAGAGTTTTTATTATAGATGGATTCGTTTTAACTTCTTTTTCTTTAACAATCGGGTTCTTCTCCTCTTTTTTGGGAATTGTTGGTGGAGTTTTTTTAATATTACTAAATTCTATAATTAAGTTGTTTGATGTCGAATTGACACGATAAGGAGCATTTTCAGCTAATTCAATTTCAGCTTTTGCAGAATTGAGTGAAAGGGGATATATTCTTACTTCTTTTACTAATGGAGAATTTGCTGAATATTTTTTGGCAAGATTAGAAACTTTAACATTTTCAAATTCAATAACTAAAGTTAAAGGGTTATCCTTTGAACTATAAACAATAGGAAGAGGTAGAAAAGAAGAAGTTTGGAAGATTAATTTGGTTTTTGAATCTTGAACTGTTGAATAGACCTTAAGTATTTCTATTGGTTTGTTTTTCTCTTGAGCATAGCCTAAAAGAAGTAAGCTAGTCACGATTATTATTAAGATGCTTAGTTTTCTTGTAAAACTCATATCATCCCTCCTCTCCGAGTTTCAATTTTTTGACAATATCTTTATACTTTTTTCCTCCGAGAGGTCTGATTAATTTTTGTCGGAGAACAATTTCATTGTCTTTTATTGATAAAACATAGCCGTCGTAAAATTTATCCCCTTTCTTAATAAAATAAGGGAATCCATCTGGAGCATTAACTATAGCGGTATATTCACCTTTAACTTTGGTAATTCCTGCTAAGGTAATTTCTTCTACAGAAAGTCCTGCTCGTCCTGATTTTTTTGGTTTTTCTGGAACTACCCGGCCAGTTAATAGATCTCTGAAGGGGTCCCTTCTTCCTGCTGGACTATAAAAAAATCGTTTTGATTTTATTTCTTCTTCTTTTTTAGGTTGCTCCTGAGGAAATAATAATTGAGGAAGAGGAATAATCAAAAATATTAAAAAAATGATATAAATTTTTTTCATTTTTTTCCTCAATTTTACCTCCCTCTTTGAGGGGTTTTTGAAGCTTGTGTTGATGGCAATGAAGGAGAAAGCACTTTTTCTTTAAAGATATAAGTTTTAGCTATACATGACACAGAAATAGTATTAGCAGGGGTCTGATTCTTAAGAGCAGAAATAGAAATATTTTCTACATTAAATAATTTTGAAAATCGACTTAAATGATCGAAAAAAATACCAAGATTATGATAATTTCCGTTC
The DNA here is from genome assembly GCA_046760445.1 of Candidatus Aminicenantia bacterium. Taxonomy (GTDB): domain Bacteria; phylum Acidobacteriota; class Aminicenantia; order JdFR-78; family JdFR-78; genus JBHIEE01. The sequence goes on along the minus strand of JBHIEE010000024.1, from coordinate 3,765 downwards.
AGTTCAATGGAAATAGGCCATTCTGAGTAAAATTCTTGTTGGGTTTCTCCCTTGGGTGCGAATTTAATAATAGTTAAATGAGAATCAGAGGCTAACTGCTGAATTCTCCTTAGAATAATGCTTATTTCTTTTTTTTCGGGAATTATTCGTTCCAATTCCTCTAATTTAAGATTTAATTTTTCAATTTCCATTTTAAGTTTTTCTATTTCTTTTTTTTGAGCTTTTGCTCTACGGACTTCTTGTTCAGTAGCAATTCTTTTTTCCTTTAATCGGTTAAGTTCCCCATTTTTTGGTTTGTAATATGCTATATAGAATAATCCCAAAATAACCAAAGCTCCAATTAAATAGCCATACCAAGGTAAATCTCTCATTTCTTTTCCTCTCCAGAGGCATGCTCAACTTCAGGCTCATAGCCATATGTAAAATCCGAAGTTAACGTAAATTCTAAAATAACTTCTCTTTTTATCCTTCTTTGAGTGGAATTAATTAGGTTTACATTTCTAAAATAAGGGCTTGCCTCTAAGGCGCTAATATAATCGGCTATTAAATTATTTGAAACGGATTTCCCTTTAATTTCTACTCTATTTTCCTTATATTTGATAGAAGTCAGCCAGACCCAATCAGGTAAATTTCTACTTAGCTCATCCATCATTATTACAGGAGATTCCTGTTCGGTTTTTAATTGATTGACCAATTCTATCTTTTTCTCAATTAAAAATTTTTTATTCTGTATTTCTTCTAAATCCTTAACTATATGAGCTAATTGTTTTTTTTCCTCTCTTGCCTGGTTTAATAAATTTTTTTCATGGCTTATTGCACGGTTTAGGAAATAAAAAAGACTTCCTATTACTACAATAACTATGAGTAAAGAATAAATGAGAAGATTAACCCTTTTCTCTTTTTCCTTAGGCACAGCTCTTGCAAATTCTTCTTCTGCTCTTAATACTTCTTTTTTCTCAGGTTTTAATAAATTTATTCTAATCATTTCTAATCACCTAATTTTCTTAAAGCTAAACCCAATGATATTCCAAAAATAGGTGCTGTTTCCATATAGTGAGGATCTATTTTGTTTTCATCATAATGAACATTTCTGAAAGGGTCCAATATTTCTACTTCTGTCTTGAATTCATTTCTGAAAAACTCAACAAGTCCTTTCAGTTTAGCTGTCCCTCCACTTAGAAAGATGTAATCGATTTTCTTGCCTATGATTTTTTGAGTATCAAGGAAAGTAAAAGTTTTATCTATTTCTTCTTTGAGATCTTTTAGATTCGCCTCAATAATTGGTGTTATCTCAGAAGATGAGAATTCTTTAACCTTGAGACCTCTTTTAATTTGTTCTGCTTCTTCAAAGGTCAGATTTAATTCATTCTGGATATTTTCAGTAATAAAATTACCACTCACCGCAAATTCTCTCACAAAAACTGGAACTCCTTGGGCGATGATATTTGTGCTGGTTAAATTAGAACCAAGATTGATCAATGCAATAACTTTATCTCGATATCCCTCATAATTTAATTCCAAAGCATTTTGTAAGGCAAAAGCATCAACCTCAATTACTTCTAAGTTTTTGCCGGCCTGGCTAACTACACTTCGATAACTATTTATTTTATCCTTCTTAACAGCCACTAATAACACTTCCATTTTTCTCTGAGCTTCACTTTCAGGTGACTCTAAAATAACATAATCTAAGGTGACTTCGTCTAAAGGAAATGCGATATGATGTTTTGCTTCCCATAAAATTGATTCTTCTAATTCCTCAGGACTTAAATACGGGAGAGCAATTTTCTTAATAATCACTCCACTTCCAGAAAGGGAAATAGCTACATTTTTATTTTTTATATTATTTTCTTCAAAAACACGGCTTATAGCCTCTGCCACAGCCGTTGAATCCATAATTGTTCCTTCTACTATACTTTCGTGAGGAAGAATTTCGTAACCGAGTTTAACTAACTCAAGTGCTTTTCCTTTCTTTGTCTTTAGTTCTACTGCTTTAACAGAATGTGAACCTATATCTAATCCAACTAAATTTTTAGTTTTCCCCACTTTAATCATTTAACCTTCCTTTTTTTTGTCTTACTTTGTATCTAATTATAATAAAAAAATTAATAATGTCAAGTAGTTTTTTAATCGAATAAATTTTTTATCTTAATATTAAGTTAAAATTTATCTCCAATTCTTGGAATTTTTTTCCTTAATTCTTCCTCAACTATAGGGGGAACAAGGTCTTTAATACAGCCTCCTAACATATATATTTCTTTTACTAATCTTGAACTTAGATAAGAATAATCAATCTTGGGCGTCATAAAAAAGGTTTCAATGTCGGGATTTAACTTTCTATTCATCAATGCCATCTGGAATTCATATTCAAAGTCAGAAATAGCTCTCAGCCCTCTGATAACCACTTGGGCATTCTTGTTTTTGGCGAAATCAACCAATAGTCCCTTAAAAGATTCAACTTCAATGTTTTCTCTGTTGGAAAAAATTCTTCTGATTATTTCTACTCTTTCCTCGACCGAAAAGAAATAGTTTTTTTCCGGGTTTTCTAAGGCAGCAATTATTATTTTATCAAAAATTTTCACTCCTCTTTCAATAATATCTACATGACCATTAGTTATTGGATCAAATGATCCAGGATAAATAGCTATTCTTTCCATCGTTATACTTTTTTGAAAACATATCATAAAAAAATAATCTTTTCAAATTTTCTCTTTTTTCGTGAGATGATTGAAACAATAAGTAGAGGAAGGAATACGAATATTTCGATAGCAACTGCTTTTAAATTCGCCCAAGAGAAAAGAGAGTGCCAGCTCTCTTTGGTAATACCTGGGAATAGGCCTAAGGAGAAGGTTTTCTTCCACAGAGGATAAAATAAAGGAACTCCAACGGGGGGCTTAAAATCAGTCACCAGAATATCTGCCAGTAAATGAAGTAGAACAATCCCGAAACTAAGCAGCCCCCATATTTTATTTTTGGTCAAAAGATATATTGAGCTTCCTATCAATAAGGTAAAAAAAAGATTGTGAGTATAAAGTTGGTGATAAGCGCCTCCTCGGGTTATTCCCATAATTAATATTGGGAATAAATCAAGATCAGGAAGAATTCCCAAGAAAAAGATGAATATTAAAAATTTTAAATTAAATTTATGTTTGGGAGTAAATACAAAAGCAATAGTCAGGCTTAAAATCGAATGTCCAACAGGAGAAGGCATCTTTTAGTGAAAAAGCTAATCTTTGAAAGATAGATCTTTGTTTTGTTCAATATGACGAATAAAATCAGCTAAACTTTCTTTTTCTTCTGAGCTTAAATCTATAAACTTTAGAGCCAGATTAAAAAATTCTTTATCTCCTTTTTTTATTGCTTCTACTCGCTTTACTATTCCTTTGATTGAAAAGGTTTTTTTCTTTCCAGGGAGTTTAAGATAATGAATAGAATTTACGGGAAGATAATTTGATGTTTCGATTAAAATTCCACTTTGACTGATATTTATGATCTTGAAATCTAAAAGAATTTCTATTTCTGTTTCTGGACTCTTCTCAGGAGCGAATCTAAGAGTTCTTCTTTTTTCTTGGAGATCTTTCATTTTTTCTCCTTTGCACCAGATTGAGATAACCTTTTTAAATACTCTTTTAAAATTTTTAAATTATTGTCAGAGATTTCTTTAAATTGAATCCCAGCTCGATAAATAATAGACTCTTCTTCTAAAGAATGAACAAATATTCTTTCTACTTCTCCTTGTGCAGCAAATTCATTACCTTCCAAGTCTAT
>JBHIEE010000023.1:0-29388 GCA_046760445.1 Candidatus Aminicenantia bacterium | reverse complement strand
GGAGTGGAAATAGGGCGAAAATTAATTAGGCCTTTCAAATTCTGACATTTTATTAAGTTAAAAATTATTTTTGATTTGGGGCAAAAGGCCTGTTGGTAGGGAATTCCATCAGGATTTTTTTCGGTGATGACCAACCTTCTCCAAGATATTTCAGGGAGTCAACATTACCAAATTTTATTCTAAAAGATGTGCCCTTTTTTTGAGAAAATTCTATTTCTCGGGTAAAATCGAATACTATTTCTTTTTTGCTACATTGGTAAAAAAAATTTAATATGATGAAAATTAATATTATTAATTTTTTCTTATCGGTTTTCATTTCATTAATATTGCTTCCATGAATTATTTAGTTTATATCACAAAATCTTTTCTTTGGTCAAAAGATTATTTAAGAACAGAACAAACCACACATCGACTCAGCTTGCTAACAATTTTCTTTTATGGTAAATATTTGGTAATGTTAAAAAGTAAGATTTTTTGCATTCTTATTTTTATTCTTATCTTTAATGCCGGATCGATATTTTCTGAAGAAAAAAAAACTAATCCCAATCTTCCAAAGATAATTGCCCGTCATTATGAACGGGAAAAAGAACTAATCTTTGCATCAGGTGATGTGGAAGTCCATTATCAGGATATTCAAATTAATGCTGACCGGATAGAGTATAATCAGACAACGGATGATTTGCTGGCTGAAGGGAATGTTACCATTCAGATGCCCAACCAGGTGATAAGTGGAGAAAAGCTTTTTTTCAATTTGGCTAGCCGCCAAGGAAAGATAATTAATGCTTTGGGGATGATTCAGCCTTCCATATTTTATCAGGCTAAATCGATTGACAAGGAGGAAGAAGAACTGTATAAATTTTCTCATGCCTCATTCACTTCCTGTACTCAACCCACACCCCGCTGGAAATTCACTTCTCGTGAGGGAAAATTAAAAAGAGAAGAATATATTGAGATGAAGAATTCAATTTTCTGGATAAAAAATGTCCCGATATTTTACATTCCTTATCTTAGATATCCATTCAAACGTCGTTCTACGGGATTTTTAATCCCTCAGATCGGCTATTCAGCTTATAAAGGATATTTTATTAGTCAGGGTTTTTTCTGGGCAATCAAAAGAAATTTAGATGCTACCTTTAATTTAGACTATTATACACTGCAAGGAATTGCTGGAGGATTAGAATTTAGATATATTTTTTCAGAGGGCACAACCGGAAATCTCAATTTATATTATCTTAAATACAAACAAAAATCAGATAGAGATTATCTCTTTCGTTTTAAACACAATCAAAGCTTAAAATATGATTTTAAATTGATAGCAGATGTTGATCTCCAGAGTTCGCTCCATTTTCTAAAAGAATTTGATAATAACTTTAACCGTGCAACGATTAGCAATTTAAAATCACAAGTTTATTTATCGAAATCTTGGTCATATTTAAATTTTAATTTGAGAGCAGATAGATTAGAGACTTATTTTTCCAAGTTAGATAAATCTAATATTGTCAGCCACTTGCCTCAAGTTCAGCTTAATTTAACTCGAAAAAAAATATTTTTTCCTCTTTATTTTTCTTTTGATTCAACCTATGATAATGTCCGACGAATGGACATTACTGGCAAGGATTACAGTGCCAATAGATTTGACTTTTATCCCACCCTTTCTATCCCTTTTTCAAGTATTCCTTGGTTATCAGTAAATACTTCTTTTTCTACCCGTCAGACTTATTACTCTCAAAGTTATGATCCTGAAACTAAGACATATATGGATCAACCTATTCATAGGCAGTTCTATCAAACCAGGCTTGACCTTATTGGCCCTACTTTTTATCGAATTTATTATGGGCCGGGGAACTCAATCCTTCAAAAAGTTAAGCATATAATTGAACCCAAGATTTCCTATCAGTATTCTTCTAAAATTAAGAATTTGAATCAGATTCCTCGATTTGACTACTCAGATGTCCCTCGCTATCACCAGCTTAGTTATTCATTAACTAATCGTATTTTTATCAAAAAGAAGGAAACTCCGGTGGAGATAATTACTTTTGAAATTGGCCAAACATTTTATTTTGAACCAGAGGAAGTAATCCAGCTTAAAAATGTTAAGGTCAATGGAAAGACTCCCCAATTCTCTGATATAAATTCTTCTCTTAGAATTAACCCTTCTTCTAAATATAGTGCAGACATCAGGTTATTTTATAACCCTTATTATAAAAAATTATCATTGGCCAGTATTATTGCCAATCTTGGTGCTCCTCAAGATAACTGGTTTATTAGGGTAAGTTGGAATATGAGAGATGATCCTTACCGAAAGAGTCTATGGAATAGAAATCAAATGAGGTTTTACAGCGGAATTAAAATCCCAAGACTCTCCATCGAAGCCCACGGTGAAATTGACTATGATTTTTTCACTCGAAAGACCCAATATTCTGCTTTATCTCTCACTTACCATTACCAGTGTTTAGATTTTAAAGGGGAAATTAAAATTTTTAATTTTCGAGATAAACCAGACACTCAGTTCAGATTTTCTATTGGTTTAGGAAATATAGGTAGTGCCACAGATTTTTTAGGAGGAACTGGATTTTAAAATGAAAGGGCTAATTTTAAGTGGAGGGAAAGGAACAAGGTTAAGGCCAATCACTTTCACTCAGGCTAAACAATTAATTCCCGTGGCTAACAAGCCTGTTCTCTTTTACGGTATTGAAGCTTTGGTAGAAGCTGGAATAAAAGAGATTGGTATTGTGGTTGGTGAAACCAAGAAGGAAATAATGGAAGCAGTGAATGATGGTTCCAAATGGGGGGCTAAAGTAACTTACATCGAGCAGGAAGCTCCTTTAGGTTTAGCCCATGCGGTTAAAATCTCTGAGACTTTTTTCCAGAGGGAACCTTTTGTTATGTATTTAGGAGATAATATCTTAAAAAATGGGATTCAATCTTTGGTAAATGAATTTCGAGAGAAAAAACCCAATTCATTAATTCTTTTGGCAGAGGTAAAACATCCCGAAAGATTTGGAGTGGCTGAGCTAAAAGATGGAAAAGTAGCCAGATTGGTGGAAAAACCCAAAAAACCAATAAGTAATTTTGCATTAGTTGGAGTCTATATGTTTGATTTTCATATTTTTGAGGCAGCCAAAAACATCAAACCTTCTTGGAGGAATGAATTAGAGATCACTGATGCAATTCAGTATTTGATTGATCATGGTCTAAATGTCCAGCCCCACATTGTCACTGACTGGTGGAAAGATACCGGAAAATTAGAGGATATCTTGGAAGCGAATAGACTGATTTTAGAAACAATAGAAAGGAGAATCGAAGGTAAGATTGATAAAGAATCAAAGATAAATGGACAGGTGATAATAGGAGAGAAAACAGTGATTAAAAGAAGTTCAATCCGAGGCCCAGTAATAATTGGTTCTCATTCAGAAATTACAGACTCTTATGTGGGGCCTTTTACTTCCATTCATAATAATGTTAAACTTATTCAGACTGAGATTGAACATAGTATAGTTTTAGAAGGAAGTATTATCCAAAATATTGAAAGTAAAATTGATAACAGTCTAATAGGCCGCAATGTTCGGCTTTATAAATCTTGCCAAAAACCAGCTGCCTATCGATTTATACTGGGTGAAAGGAGTGAAATTGGAATAAAATAGTAGTGAATCTTATGCGTCGGGGCATAAGACTCACTGCAACTTGAAACATATGACTTGGACCCAGGTAGGGAGGAATAATGATTGAAGGAGTGAAAATTAAAAAATTGAGAGTTATTCCCGATGAAAGAGGAAGATTGATGGAGATTTTACGTTCAGATGATGATTTGTTCATAACGTTTGGCCAAGTTTATATGACCACTACTTATCAGGGAGTAGTTAAAGCCTGGCATCTCCATCGTCGTCAAACAGATAATATTGCCTGTCTTCAAGGAACAATAAAGTTAGCTCTCTTTGATGCCAGGGAAGATTCCCCTACTTTCCAGGAATTAAACGAATTTTATATTGGGATTCACAATCCTTTATTAATTCAAATTCCACCTCAGATTTATCATGGTTGGAAATGCATCAGTCAAGAGGAAGCGATAGTAGTCAATATTCCGACTGAAGTCTATAATTATCAGGAACCAGATGAGGTTCGGCTCGATCCTCATGAAAACCAAATTATTCCTTATGAATGGAAGCGAAAAGATGGCTGAATTTCAGAGAATTTTAATCACTGGAGGAGCAGGATTTATTGGGAGTAATCTTATTCATTATTTATTGAGAGAATACCCTCGAATTAAAATAATTAACCTTGATAAACTCACCTATGCTGGCAACTTGGATAATCTAAAAGATGTAGAGAATGATTCTCGATATGAATTTATTAAAGATGATATTAGAGATAAACAATTAGTGGAAAAAATCTATCAAGAAATTGATGTAGTCGTTCACTTGGCAGCAGAGACTCATGTCGATCGTTCAATTCTTGAAGCAGGTGAATTTGTTTTAACCGATGTCTATGGCACCTGTGTTCTTTTAGAAGCACTTAAAAAATCCAATGTCAAACTATTCATTCATGTTTCGACTGACGAAGTTTATGGGAGTATCACAGAAGGTTCTTTTAAAGAAACTGACCCTTTGATGCCCAGTTCTCCTTATGCTGCCAGTAAAGCTGGAGCAGATAGGTTAGCATATTCCTATTTCGTTACTTATCATTTACCAATTATTATTGTCCGACCAAGCAACAATTTTGGACCATATCAATATCCTGAGAAATTAATTCCTTTATTTGTTACCAACGCTTTGGAGAACCAGCCTCTTCCTTTATACGGAGATGGAACCAATATCCGGGATTGGCTTTATGTAGAAGACAGCTGTCGAGCAATAGATTTAATTATTCACAAGGGAAAGCTAGGAGAGGTCTATAACATTTCAGCAGGAAATGAAATAACTAATCTTGAATTAACTAAAAAGATTCTTTGTATTCTGGATAAATCAGAATCATTAATTAAATTTGTCCCTGACAGATTAGGCCATGATCAGAGATATTCCCTGAATTGTGATAAACTCAAAACCCTCGGTTGGAAGCCAAAATTTGATTTTGATTCAGCTTTGGAAAAAACTGTATTATGGTATAAGGAAAACGAATGGTGGTGGAGGAAAATTAAAGAGAAGAACAAAAACTATAAGGATTTTTACGAAAAGTATTATAAGTCAAAAATTAATCAAGAGAATTAACAAATTTCAGTGAGGAGGAATTATGAGAATTTTAATAACCGGAATTACAGGTTTTGCTGGTAGCCATTTAGCTGAATATATTTTAAAACACCATCCCAAGGCAGAAATCTATGGTTTAGTAAGATGGCGGAGTCGATTGGAAAATATTAAGCATATTTTCGATAAAATAAATTTGGTTGAAGCTGACTTGAAAGATATTGTCTCGGTTAAAAAAGCTTTGGCTACAATAAAGCCTGACTGGGTTTTTCATTTAGCAGCTCAAAGTTTTGTTCCTTCTTCCTGGCGATTACCAGCAGAGACGATGACCATTAATGTTATTGGTCAAATAAATCTTTTTGAGACTCTTCTTGAATTAAAACTATCTCCCAGAATTCATATTGCTGGTTCGAGTGAAGAATATGGATTAGTTCATCCCAATGAGATTCCAATAAAAGAAACTAATCCATTAAGGCCTTTAAGTCCTTACGCAGTAAGTAAGGTTGCCCAAGATTTATTAGCTTATCAATATTTTAAAAGTTACAAATTGGATACGGTTCGGACAAGAGGCTTCAATCATACTGGACCAAGAAGAGGAGAAGTTTTTGTCACTTCAAACTTTGCTAAACAAATTGCTGAAATTGAAAAAGGAATTAGAGAACCAGTTATTTTTGTTGGTAATTTAGAGGCAAAAAGAGATTTTACAGATGTAAGGGATACAGCTCGAGCGTACTGGCTGTGTCTGGAGAAAGGAGAATCTGGAGAAGTATATAATATTGGTTCAGGAAAAACTTATCAGATAAGTCAGGTTCTCGATATTTTGTTAAGTTACAGCAAATTAAATGTTAAAGTCGAGAAGGATCCAACCAGATTACGGCCTTCAGATGTGCCCATTTTATTGGCGGATAATACCAAATTTGTCAGTTTAACTCACTGGCAACCGCGGATTTCTCTGGAGAATACCCTCCTCGACTTACTTAATTTCTGGAGAGAAAGAGTTTGAAAATCTTTATTACGGGTCTAACAGGATTTGTTGGCCAGCATTTAGATCGGCTCTTAGAAGAAAACAAATACCAGGTGTTCGGTACCAGTTATCCCCAGAAGCCCCCCTCACAAGCAAAAAATGTCCATTATTTGGATATCCGGGAAGGAAAAAAATTAGCCAAGTTCATTAAAGAAGTAAAACCAGATTTAATTTTTCATTTGGCAGCAATTTCTAATGTCCAGAGTTCTTGGGAAAAAAGACAACAGACAATAGAAACCAATATTCTTGGTACATCTAATTTACTGGAAGCTGTGAGACAATTCTCTCCTCAATCTAAAATCCTTCTGGTTGGCTCGTCAGACATCTATGGCAATATTGCTTCCGAGAACCAGCCAATCTCCGAGGAGTTCCCTTATAATCCTATCAATCCCTATGGTGTTTCTAAAGTTGCCCAAGAAATTTTAGGTAAATTCTATCATTCTATTGAAAACCTCAAGGTGATAATGACTAGGTCCTTTAATCACACTGGGCCAGGACAGAGTCCAGAGTTTGTATGCTCTGATTGGGCAAAGCAGATTGCTGAAATTGAAAGAGGCCAGAGAAAACCAGTTTTAAAAGTGGGAAATTTAGAAAGCAAAAGGGATTTCACGGATGTAAGAGATGTAGCACGAGCTTATTTGCTTTTACTTTCGAAGGGAAAAGCAGGGGAAATTTATAATGTTTGTTCTAGTCGAGCTATATTTCTAAAAGACATATTAAAAACTCTCCTCTCTTATAGTCAAATCTCAATAAAGGTGAAGGTTGACCACCATAAGTTTAGAAAAACTGATTTCCCGCTTCTGGTAGGAGATAACCGAAAATTAATTACTCAAATTGGCTGGCAGCCAGAAATTCCATTTGAAAAAACTTTACTAGATTTACTTAATTATTGGCGAAATAGAGTTAAAAATAGAAATTAAGTGTTTTAAAAATGCTCTTTGGCTACCCACATGGAGAAAAGGGGGACATTAGGGGACACAAGTATTTAATTTGAGGTTTGAGCAGCCAAAGAGCTAAGTCACTTCTTATTGATTTCCCTGTAAAGTCGTCCTCTTTCATCTTATTTAAATTCCCTCATTTATTATACAACCATAGATTGAATTTTTCAACAAGTTTTACAACCTTTAGTTTATAGACACGGAGTCAGGTTGATTTTATTTTTTAAGGAAGGAGTATTATGGAAATAAAAAGCAATTTGGAGCTGGGTCAGAAGCTGAGAAAAATAAGAAAAGCAAAGGGTATTTCTCAGATGAAATTAGCAGAGAAAGTAGGAGTATCATTTCAGCAAATTCAGAAATATGAAAAAGGAATAAATAAAATTTCGGTAGAAAGACTTCAACAAATAGCTCAAGCACTTGATACTCCTATCTGGTTATTTCTTAAAGAAGAACCAAATCGATTCGCTGAAGAGAAAGAAAGTTACGAAGTAGGAACTTTATCAGAAAAAGAAAAAATGATTATTAAACTTTATCGAAAAATTAAGAGTGGGAAAATCAAAGAGGGAATTCTTTTACAGCTTCGAGGAATTATTGAATTGGAAAAGAAGAAAAATTGAAATTTAACTGAAGAGGGAGTTTATGTCTCTTTCCATTAATCAGCAAAAATGGTGCTGCCCGTTTAACAATTATCCCTATATTTCTCAATTCTTCTAATGTGAAAAATTTATGCTTTTTCCTTTCCTTGATGATTTTATCCGCTGACTTTGGACCAATTCCAGGTACTCTTATAAGTTCATTATAACTGGCTATATTGACTTCAACTGGAAATCTATCGGGGGAATTGAGTGCCCAAGCCATCTTTGGATCTAATTCAATTGGCAAATTCCCTTGACTATTGAATACTATCTCTTTGAGAGAAAATCCATAAAAGCGAAGTGAATAATCAGCCTGATAAAGTCTGTGTTCCCGGAGGAGTAATGCAGGAGGATGGTTTTCCAGAGGAGTTCCTCTAACTGGCTGAAAAGCAGAAAAATAAGCTCGCCAGAGATTAATATTTTTATAAAGCCAATCTGTTGTTTGGAGTATCTCGGAGTCAGTTTCATTGGCTGCTCCAACGACAAACTGGGTTGTTTGAGTTTTTCTTTGAGAGCTCTTTCTAATCAGAGAATAAATCCACTTCATTCTTTGAATAAGTTCAGTCTCAAAATTCTTGACCGGAGCTATTTTCTTAAGCCTTTCCTTGCTCGGCGCCTCGAGATTCAATGAAACTCTATTAGCCAGTTCAACTGCTTTCTCTATGTAATCATAATTTGTTCCTGGCAGAATTTTGAGATGAATATAACCCGGGAAATTAAACTTCTCCCTGATTATCTCCACTGCTTTTATCATTTTTTCCATAGTCTTGTTAGCATCATAGTCAACTCCAGAACTAAGAAATAGACCATGAACAAATCTTCCTCTTAATAGCTGGATAAATAAATTACTTAACTCCTCTGGAGAGAAACTTACCGGACGACGGTCTTTTATTATTGGGTTGACACAATAAAGACAGTTCTTCTGACAGGAATTGGTCATTAAAACTTTAAGAATAGGAACAGTAGTGCCATTAGGTAAAGAAGCAGGATAAATCCATCTATAAAGTGGGCTCCGAGGATCGCGCTTTCTTCCCTGATCGAAACAGGAGGATAAACAAACATCATATTGAGCTCCCTCCCCCAAGATTTTTATTTTATCCCAATAATCTATGGTTTTCTTTATGACCATTGCCTTAATACAATTTAAGATTTAACTGACTTTCCTGAGCGATTTTTCTTTCTCTTTCGATTCTATTCAACATTTCTGACGTTACATCACCCGTAGGATACACTCCGTCAAAACAAGCTGCACAGAAGTGAGTTAACTCTGAATTTCCAAGGTGAACCGCTTTTTTCAAGCACTCCAAGGTTTGATAAATGACTTTATCAGCTCCAATCTTAACTGCAATTTCTTCCAGAGTCGAATTCCGGGCAACAAACTCAGTCTTAGTCTGCATATCAATGCCGTACACACAAGGAAATTTCAAGGGAGGAGAGTAAGCTGCAAAATAGACTTTCTTTGCCCCACATTGTCGAGCCAGTTTAACGATCTTCCGAGAGGTATTTCCTCGAACAATGCTGTCATCAACAAGCAAGACATTCCTCCCCTTGAATTCAGAGGCAATTGGGTTTAATTTTTGTCTAACCGAATTTTTTCTTTCATCATCTACAGGCATAATAAATGTTCGGCCAATGTATCTATTTTTGATCAAGGCTTCTCGATATTTCAAATTCAACTCCCGGGCAAGTTCGATAGCCGCATCCCGGGCAGAATCAGGAACAGGCACCACGACATCAATTTCTAGATTTGCTTTTCTTACTTCACCAGCTAAAAATCTTCCTAAAATAACACGCGTTTTATAAACATTCACTTTATCAATGAATGAATCGGGCCGTGCAAAATAAACCCATTCAAAGAGACAGGGAGTATGAGGAGTGCTGGTCAATTTTTTAGAATGAACTTTCTTTTGATGATCAATAAAAATTACTTCTCCAGGTCGAACATCTTTTATTTGATTGAAATTCAAAATATTGAGACTGACTGATTCCGAGGCAAAAGCATAAGAAGTAGCCAGCCCTTCTTTTCTAATTCCAAAAACTAAGGGCTTTATTCCAAAAGGATCTCGGAAAGCAACCATACCCTGATCGGCTAAATAAGCAACTACTGAATAGCTTCCCTTTACTTTGTTAAATACCTCTTCAACTGCCCGATAAATATGCTCTAATTTCAATTTAACTGTCTGTTGATGGGATAACTCCTCGGCAAAAACATTAAGGATTACCTCTACATCATTGTCAGAATTTAATAATCGATGATATTTTTCGAATAACTCTTTCTTTAATTCTGAATAATTAATAACATTCCCATTATGAGCCATGATAATCCCAAAAGGAGAATTAATCATAAATGGTTGGGCATCTTCTCCTCCACCGCCACCAATAGTGGGATAACGAACATGGCCAAGACCAATATTCCCTTTTAAGCGAAGTACATTTTCAATACTAAATATATCTCTAACCAAACCATTACCTTTCTTGATATGGAATTTTCCGTCATAGGTAATGATTCCAGCTGAGTCTTGACCCCGATGCTGAACAGCTAACAATCCGTTGTAGATTTCTTGGACTACATCTTCATTTCCAAAGAGTCCAATAATTCCACACATTATTCCTCAATTTTATTAAAATACATTTTTCAATTTGGGTCAATATTTAATGAAGAATACCCATAAAATTCAAGTCCCTGATTAAGGCTATTATTGAGTAAAGTCAGCATAAAGAGGAGAACTCAAATATCTTTCGCCTCGATCAGCGAAAAGGACCACAATTATTCCCTTTGTCATTTTTTGAGCCACCTGCCAAGCAGCATGCAAACACGCCCCAGAGCTTATTCCTGCGAAAATTCCTTCTTCTAAAGTCAATAGTCTAGTTGCTCGAAAAGCATCTTCATCGGACACCCTAACCATTTCATCAATTAAAGCAGAACAATAAATTGGTGGAATGTAGGAGCCATCCATATGGAGTAATCCCTCGATCCGGCTCATTCCTGTTACTGGTTCAACTGAGATTACCTTTATCCGGTCATTATGTTCCTTCAATTTTCTGGAAACGCCCATTAATGTCCCGGCTGTTCCTAAACCAGCAACAAAGACATCCGCTTTTCCTTTTGTTTGATCCAATATCTCCTGACCGGTAGTCAGGTAGTGGGCCAAAGAATTATTTTCATCTCCGTTTTGATTTAAATAATAATATTTCTCTTTTTCTCGAGAATAAAGTTCTTCACAAGCCTCAATATGACTGTGGGGGTTATCTCCAGAAGTTAATACCACTTCTGCTCCCCACAACTTCATTAATACTCTTCTCTCTCTACTTTTTGTTTCAAGCATAAATATTTTTACTTTATAGCCTTTAATAGCGCCAATCATCGCCAGAGAAATTCCCGTATTCCCGCTTGAAGCCTCAATAATTGTTTTTTCCTTGGTTAGAGTTCCTTTTTCCTCTGCTTTTTCTACCATAAATTTAACTATTCGATCTTTAAGAGAACCAGTAGGGTTATAGCCTTCCAGTTTAGCCAGAATTTTTACCTTTGGATTGGGATTTAATTTTTTGATTTCGACCAAAGGGGTATTACCAATTAAATCGAGCATGGTTTTAGAAAATTCTCCTTCCATTTTAATTTTTCTCTCATAATTATTTCTTAATTACCTCGAGCAGTTCTGCAGCGGAGGCAGTGGCTGTTCCTAATTTACCAATCACTATCCCGGCAGCAAAGTTAGCCAAAGTGGCTGCTTCTTGAATTTGAGCACCTGCCAACAAACTTAAGCTGGCAGTAGCAATAACTGTATCTCCTGCGCCAGTAACATCATATACTTCCTTGGCAACAGTGGGGATGTGGATTGCTCTTTCATTTTTACTCATCACAGTCATTCCCTTTTCACCTCTGGTAATAATAAGATACTCGCACGAAATTTTTGACAGTATTTCCTGGCCAGCTTCTTCAATCTCTTCGTCACTCTTCAAAGTGCGATGAACTAATCCCTCGACCTCGAGGTGATTAGGAGTAATTAAAGTTATAGGTGAATAGAACATAAAATGAGTCACCTTTGGGTCGACAAAAACAAAAATATTATTTTGTGAGGTATAACTCAATAGCTTCTTCATTAAGTTTTTAGTAATCGTGCCTTTATTGTAATCGGAAATAATTATTCCATCAAATTTTTCATTTTTTAAAAACTCTATAATTTTTTCTTCTATTTCTGAATTAATCGGTTCTCTTTTCTCCCGGTCTACCCTAACCACATGCTGGTGGTGGGCAATAATTCTTGTCTTAACAATAGTCGGCCTATTAGGGTCAACAAAAATTCCTCGACCGTTTTTTATCCGGGACTTAATTTTCTTCCCATTTTCATCTTGCCCTATCACTCCTAATAAAAGAGTTTGAGCTCCCAGTACCTCTAAGTTATGAGCAACATTGCCCGCTCCTCCTAAACAATAATTTTCATGAGCGATTTCTAAAACAGGAACGGGAGCTTCTGGGGAAATTCGAGAGACATGTCCAATAATGTATTGATCCAACATTACATCTCCCAAGATGACCACCCTTTTTTTAGAGAATTGTTCGATTATTTTTTGGGCTCGTTTAAATTCAACCTCATTCATTCACCTTTCTCCTCTTTTAATTTTCTAAGAAAAATGGGATTTGAAATTATCCAGGGTATCCGGCTACTTAAAGGGGATGATTCCCTGAGAAAAACTTCTACTCGATAGACCCCTGGTCTTTTAACTCGAAAATTTATTTCTTTCCGAGTTGACTCTAAAATAAGCTTCCCATTTCGAATTAATCTTGTCTCAGTAGAAAAAGAAAAAGGAGCGACAATTTTTAAATTAACTGGAAATCGGAGTCTCTTCATTTCTCCCATCTGAATTTTCTGGTTGCCTCTTTTTGCCCAGAATTTAAATCCATCTGCTCGAGCTACTCCTTCAATAGCATTGTAAAATTTTCCCTCTCGAAGAGTATTCAACACCTCTTCTTTTGCCTTCTCAAAATTCGAAGGCAGTGGTTTTTCAATGAGCAAATACAAATTTAAAAACTTGAATAAAGCATTATAGAATAAATGAGCATCCAAAGCAAAAATTCCAAATACTCTTCTTTTTAAATTCAGTTCATCCCATTTCTTTAAATTATCTTCGGGATAATCAGTCATTTTTAGTAAAGCATATTGAGGATTAATTAAAAAAGTAAAAAGATAAGGAAAAGAAGTTAGAAAGTCTTTTCTGAATAAGGAATCGCCATTAATAATTTCAATTCCTATAAAACCCTTAGAAGGCCACTTGAACCAGGGAATTTTTAAATTATAGGGATGAGCCACAATAGAGAAACCACCCAGTTCTTTAACCTGACGCATAGCCAATTTAGCTATAGGTAAGAATTCAGTTTTTGGAAGCTCAAAACCTAAGGCCACAAAATGCCCCTCCCTGACAGTAACCTCTGAGCCAGCAATAACCAGAACTCCTTTTCTCCATCCTTGATTGGCTAAAGATTTAAAATTCGCCCCCCCATGATCAGTAATAATAATAAAATCGAGTCCTGCCCGGGAAGCTCGTTTAGCTATCTCATCTGGTGGTCTAATTCCATCCGAATAAATGGTATGGAGATGATAGGCACCTTTAATTTGATTAGAATTTAGGTTAATTGAAGAAGTAAAAGGCCGAAAAGTAATTGCTGAGTAGCTCTGCCAGAAAATAAATATAAAAGCAGGAAGGAATAAAAACAAGATAACTTTTTTAAAAGTAAATTTGAAGGTCAATTATTCCTCTGAAGTATTTTTTGGAAAGAAAAGGGGATTGTAATAATGTATAAAAAGAGCATTTTTATTTCAGAATCACCAAAATTGTATTCAAATAATCCTGCAATAAATAAACCAATAATGGTTCCAAGGGCACCAATGGAAATAGCTCTAAGATAAGGCTCATTTTTGTCTTTAGCTAATTTAAATAAGGAAAGGAAGGCGGCAATGATAAACCAGAACCATAAGAGTAAAGCAGGGATTCCTCTCTCTGCAGCAATTTGAATTAGGTTGTTATGAAGATGAATTCCTTCTCTTTCAACCTGAGGCAATTTATATTTCTCATAGACTATAGGAATAGTAGCTGGTCCTGTGCCTGTTAAGGGATGATCTCTAATAATTCTTAGCCCGCTTTGAAGCATGTAAATTCGGTCGAGGTTGGATTCATCCTGAAGGCTGAAAATGCTTATTGCTCTCTGTTTCATTGAATGAGGAGCAAAAATTAAAAAAATTATAATTATCACTGGAATAACTATCAATGCTTTAGGCTTATATAAATATAAAATAAAACCACCAGCAAAAATTAACCCAACCCAGGCACTCCGTGTTAAAGTAAGTAAAAGAGCAATAAAAGCCAGAAATAAAGTTATTCCCCAAGGAATTTTGAATTTCTTAGGAGCAAAAAGAGTGAAAGAAAGCGCAAAACAGATAACAAGAAGCATTAGCCCTGCCTGAGTCATATAATGACCCATCAATCCAGTAATTCTTTCTCCTGGCTGGGCTTTAAAAATATAGTAAATAATAGAATATCCAGAAGCTATCCAGGCACTCACCAGGAGGAAAGAGTTGGTATTCTTAATCTCACTAATGGACTTAAAACCCATATAAAGGATAACCACTATTAAGAATAAAAAAATCTCTCGACTGTCTTTAAAGCTTAATTCCTTTCTTATAGAAAAAGCAGCTGAAAGGAGCGTAAAAAGTGAGTAGAAAATCAAGGCCCAAAAGAAGGAAGGAAATCTGATTTTTTCTTTATTTTTAATAGTTAGGATTAACCAGAAAATCAATGCTAAAAAGAGAAAAATTTGTGAGAAACTAATAGAGATTAAGGTAAAGAAAACAAATAAACTAAGACACAGAAATAAACTGATTTCTAATTTTGATCTGTCTTTAAAATCACTTAGAATTCTCATCTTAAAAACTCCAAACTCGCTTGGTAAACTTCCTCGGGCGAAATTGTTCTTAAGCACCTGAAATCTTGATAAATACATTTTTTCTGTCTGCAGGGACGACAGTCAAACTCCTTCTCAATTATTTTTGCTTTAGCTTGCCAAGGCCCAAAAATAGCAGGAATGGTTGGACCAAAAAAAACAACTATAGGCGTATTAGTTGATGCAGCAATATGCATTGGTCCTCCATCTGAACCAATAAAAAGATCTGACTGGGCAATTAATTCTCGTAACTCTCTTAAGCTTAATTGCCCAACCAGGGACAAAGGCTGAAATTTTATTTTCTTCATTAATTCCTTTTCAATTTCCTTATCTTTTTTGTTCCCAATAAGGATTATTTTTAAATTAGATTTTTTAGAAAAAAGGTTAACCAATCGAGCTAAATTGTCAATGCCCCATTCTCGATATTGATTACCCGCACTAATATGTAGAACTATATTTTTTGAAGCAAATAAGTTATTATCTCTTAAAAACTTATCTATTCTTTCTTTTTCTTGCTGAGAAGGGGAGGGCAGAAGAAGAGGGGGAATCTTATCTATCCTGATGCCTAAGGACTTGATTAAATTTAAGTGGCTTTCCACACTATGATAATGTCCATTCTCTTTGCCACGAGGAACTTTAAAATGATAAAAAATGTTTCGATATTTCACCTTGAAGCCAACTTTTATTTTAGCACCAGAAAGTAAGGTGATTAGAGAAGCTCTTGGTCCACCGTGAAAATCAATCGCTAAATCATATTTTGATGACCGGATTTTCTTAATAAATTCCCGAAATTCTGACCAGCTCGATTTTCGGTCTAACACTATGACTTCATTGATATTAGGATTTCCTTCAACTAATTCCAGATAAGGAAATTCAACCACATAAGAGATAAATGCCTGAGGGAAATTTTTTCTTAAGACAGTAACAGCCGGGGTTGTGGTGACAATATCCCCAATCACTCTCAATCTTATTAATAAAATTTTATTTATTCTCGAGAAATCAATTCTTTTCTTCATCCTCAATAGTTGCTTCTTCAATAAGCATAACTGGAATTCCATCTCTTATTGGATAAATACGATGACACTTGATACATTTTAGTCCCTTTTTATCTCGGGTTAACTCAACACTTTCTTTACATAATGGGCAGGCTAAAATTTCTAAAAGCTGAGGATCTATATCCATATTCTCCTCCTTTCTTCAGTATGATATAGCACTAATTACCTGGTTAGTCAAACAGTCTCAATTAAGTCTTACTGGCAGGCAAAATTTTTTAAAAATTTTCATTTTTTCACATAATTAAAAAAGAGAGAAGAGAAGCATTGTTTTTTCTTGTTCTTTCTCATCATTTGCTAATAACTATAAGCCCAACCAAATTCTCTCCATCTAAGTAAGCATTAAACTTTCCAGGAAAGATTCTTACTGCTAAATGTTCTGTCTTCTCATATTCGCTTTCAAACCATTGTTTATTAAATATATTAGTCTTTATATTATCAAAAACAGGTAAATACAGAATATTATCTACCTCTAGATCACTAAAAAAATGAGTACCATAAGAAAGCTCTGGAGTAAAATTCTCATAGCTTATACCCAGTTCCACTAAAAGCCCGCAATTGGATATTTCATTATATCTGACTGGAACACCAAGTTGAGGATTGTTAGTCCCCCATCTTCCAGGCCCAACTAAAATATAATTCTCTCCCTCCAGCTTCTTGTTGATTCTTCCTATTGTCCGAGCTACTTCATATTTATCAATACACCTGAAATATTCTTGATGATCTACATAAACTAAAAATTTTATATCTTCTAAAATTCCATTGGTTAACATCCTGTCCCCTTTAAGTAAAATATCTCTTTCCCTTATATTTGAAGGAATCCTGACTACTTGAAATTCTTCATAACTTGTTAAAGGTCTAACCTGAACTATATTTAAGGAATCATTGGTCGTTTCATAGGTAAATTCAATATCCACGGAACTTCCTGTTTCTCTTTCAAATAAATGAAATAAATAATCTAAAGTTTTAAAAAAATTTTGGTAATATTTTGAAAATCCTTTAAAAGTAAATATTATCTTATCTAAAGGATATGATAAAGATGTAGTCAAAGGAAAATCTCTAATTTCTCTTTCTTTGTAAATTTGAGTAAATTGACCAAAATTAGGATGAAATTTAATAATAAATTCATTGTTGTTTATGTTAAAAGATTTCAATTCCCCATCTACCATATCTAAACAATCAAAAACTTCCTGAGAATACTTTGATATTTCTTGAGGATTATTCCAGTAAGGCTGAAGATTCGTATTAGATAGAGAAAAAGTGCAAGCATAATTTCTGCCTGTACATCGAGTACCTAAACCAAACACTATTCTGATTACACCATCTTCTTTTTTTATCCGATTAGTCCAGCGACGATAATTTTTAGAGAAGCCAACTCCTGCTATTTCTGGATAAAATAATGCTCCCCTTTGTTGTCCAGCTAATCTTTGAATTATTATGGCCATTTTTTCTTTTTTCAGACCACGCTTTTTTCGATATTCGACAGCTGTTGAATCAAAAACACTGGCATAAACCTGCTTTATTGCTCTTGAAAGCTGATTCATCCTTAATTCAAGAGATCCTTGGTTAGGAATAAAAACAGTCAGATATTTTCCCGCAAATGAGTATCTAAGATTATCCTCCAATAGAGAAGAAGACCTAATAGCTAACGGATAATTTATTTTTCTTAATAGTTCTCTCAACTTGTCTTCAATTTCTTGAGGAAAAGAGGATTGTATGAATTTGGATTTAATTTCATAATAACCTTCATTTTGTAAAGACCAAAGCTTATTCTTTTCCCTAAAAACATCATAACATTCAGTGCTCAGAAAGTAACTTTCTGGAATTTTTATCTCAAGTTTTTTTTCTCTTTTTAATATCTCCTGAGCTAAGATAAGTCCTTTCGCTTTACCACCAATACTTCCTTGACCAAAAGTACGAGCCTTTATTTCGGGAATAGATAGAGGATCAAAACTAATAAAATCAAAATTTTTGGACATCTCCTCAAAAAATATAACACAATATTACTTAGACTTAAAGAAATTAAGCAAACAGGACTTTCTCTAAAACTTCTGTTAAGATTCGATAATTTATTTGTTCTCATCCAATTAGACAGCAAAGGATGTGGACAGACCTGCCTACCGACGGGCAGGTCTATCTGACGAACAGACGGGAAGGTTTTTCCTGGGAATCCTACCCTTTATGGTAAAATCCTGTGGAAACTCCTGCTAATATTCTCTTGACATTCTTTTTATTCAATTATACTATTATCTGTTTAGTAATACTTAATTTTTAATGATCCTTGAGTCAAAAATGATTACCACCGGGATAGAGGAGCTTGATAAATTATTAGGTGGCTCAATGCCAGTTAAGAATTCCTCAGGCAGATTTAGCTGAAAAAGTAGGCCTAAGTCCAAGCACTATCTCTCAAATTGAGAGTGGTGTAAAGCACCTTCTCTTCTGGTTCTAATTAAAATTGCTAAAGTGCTCGGAGTTCATATTAGTTACTTTTTCGAAGGTGAGGTTATGTAAAAGTGGGTCCGAGCATAAGACAGAGGGCTTCAGCAATAAAAATTACTCCTCTGGTTTTTGGAAAAAACAGTAGACTCCCCATTATTAATCGATATTAGAAATTTAATCCAGAAATACTGAACGATGAATTCTATGAGAGAAGGAGAAATAAAACATATCAGAAAATTCATTAACTGGATCACTTATCCCAGAATCTTCTTTAAACAGCTAACAGATCAAGATACTCCCAAAAGAAAAAAATTGATTGCTTGGTTAAAACAAAAACTTACCTCAGAATTAGGTCAAGATAGAACAATAATTGATGAGTATGAAACAAGAAGACTATATAGCCGAGATTTAGCAGAAGTTCCTCCTTTAATTGAAAAACTTCTTTTTAAAACCACTCCTCTTTTAGTGGTGCAACCAAAAAATGCTCAAGAAGTTGTAAAAATAATAAATTTTGCTGCTCGACATCGAATTCCTATATTTCCTCGCGGCATATCCTCTTGGGGATTTGGAGGGGCAATTCCCACCACTAGTGGACTGGTTATCGACTTTTCTCCAATGGATAAAATTGGAAAGATAGATAAAGAAAAAATGACTATAGAAGTTGAGCCAGGCGCAAAGTGGGGGGTAATTGATCAATTTCTTGAACCAGAAGGTTTGTCTCTAGTTGTTTATCCTTCTAATAGGTTTTCTACTGTAGGAGGCTGGCTCTCAACCGGCGGATTTGGATTAAATAGCTCCAAATATGGCCATATAAGAAACTGGATTGAAACAATTGAAGTAGCCACGCTTGGAAATGGAATTTTTTCAATACATTCAAATGAGGACCATTTCCCTTTTCTCTTTGGAGCTGAAGGACATCTTGGGTTAATAACCAAGGTCAGACTCAGGTTAATAAAGAGAACAAAAGAGTCTTTTCCCCATCTCCTATACTTTAAGGATAGCCATACTGCTTTTTCATTTGTTGAGTTTTTAATAGAAAAGAATTGTCTGCCAGCTCATCTCAAATTTATGGATAGTGTCTTGATGAGACAAATTAACCGAGCCTGGCAGAAGCGCAGTGGAAATTCAAAAGATACAATATTAGAAGAAAAAAATGCTCTTTTACTTTACTTTGATAATTATTCAGAAGAAGAGATTTTTGACAAGTTGAAAAGAAAATTTGCTGAATTCATAGAAGCTCCTGATTATATGGCCAATTATCTTTGGGCAGAAAGATATAGTCCTTTAAAAGTTCAAATCCTTGGCCCTTCACTTTTAGCCAGTGAAATTGTTCTCCCTGTCAATAAAGTTTCACAGTTTATCGATCATGCCAAAAAAATTGGAAAAAGATATAAAGTTGATTTACTTATAGAAGTTCATGTAATCAAAGAGCAGGAAAAGTATAATGCCTTGGTAATGAGTATGTTCAATTGTGATCGGCGAAAGATAATTCAATATATTGCTTATCTCTCTCTGGGGCCAGTACTAACCAGATTAGGCATTAAAAAAGGAGGCTGGCCATACGGCATTGGGATATGGAATGTCCCTTTTTTTGCCAGTAAATTTCCTCTGGATAAGGCTAAGCAAATACTTGAATTAAAGAAAAAATATGATCCTCAAAACATTCTCAATCCAGGTAAGTTCACTTCTGTGAAAACCAGATTTTTTAATCTTCCGGCCAAAATCTTTCAGCCCCTTTTTTATAATCTTTCTATAGATAGTCTGCTTTTTCTTTCACCAATAATTGGAAGATTACTTAAACCTTTAGGAGCTACTCTTTCTCGAAAAAAAGTTAGCCTACTCGAATTTTGTTCTCTTGAGTGCACCAATTGTGGAAACTGCCTGACTGTTTGCCCCTCTTATCTCATCACTGCCCATGAAGGAGTTGCTCCCAGAAGCAAGCTCCGCTTAGCAAGGAAATTTATTAATGGCAGAAGCATCTCTAAGGAAGAATCGGATAGAGCTTTTTTATGTACTCAATGTGGAACTTGCCAAGATGTATGTCAAACCGAACTTCCTCTTTTAGAGGCTTGGAAAGAGTTGGAACTTGTTCTTCAAGCCAAGTATGGTCGTCCTGAGGAAAAAATTAGAGCGTTTATTAATAGTCTCAGTAATAATCCAACCTATTTGAACCTCATTGGTTCAGAACCTTATTAGGAGGTAAGAAATCGGAAGCAAATATTCCATTTCAACTCAAACAGTTAAATCGAGGTTTTCACCTATAGGAAAATTTAAAATCATCAGAGAAGACGAGTGTATCAATTGTGGGAAATGTGCCAAGCTCTGCCTATATGAGGTTCATAACCGATCCGAGAAAGACTACCGCCAGATGGTTGATCCAGTGGATTACCGATGCAAGAACTGTTTTATGTGTATTCAGAATTGTTCCAAAGGAGCACTTTCTATGATAGTCAATCCCGAATATGAGGAACTCGGAGATAAATTTTATACCCCCCCAATTATAACCAGTATTATGCAGCAAGCAGAAACAGGCGAAATTCCTGTCTTAGGTGCTGGTTATCGTGGTCCATTTTCTGAAAAGGGATTTGATTCGATGTGGACTGATATGTCAGAGATAGTTCGACCAACGCGAGATGGTATTCATGGCCGAGAATACATTAGCACTGTGGTGGACTTAGGTAGAAAACCATTAGATGTAAAAGATATTAAATTCAATCAGCATGGATTCCCAATAGCTGATATCCCTCCTACAGTGGAAATAAAGCTGCCTATTTTATTTGATTCTTTGCCATTCTCTCTCCGAGAAGGGAATAATATTCAATTATCTATCGCTAAAGCAGCCACTGAATTGGGCACTTTCACCATTATTGATCAGGATAAATATTCACCTGTTCTTAAACCTTATTTTAACCATATAATTGAATGTTTCTATCCTGAAAATATGTCTTGGCGAGAAATAGTTGAATTCGCCAGAACTCATAACATTGTTGAGCTGGTCTATTCTCCAGAAACAACAAGTTTAATTGGTAGCTTGAAAAAGATAAATCCTGATTTGATTATTTTTGTCAGAGTGTCAGTCTTTAACCAGCCAGATAAGATAACAGAGGAACTCTACTATTCAGGAGTGGACGTCATTCATTTACATATTGAGCATTATCAGAAAGTTACAGATTTTAAGACAGACAATTCAGAGAATTTAACTTTTCCTGAGATCATTCATCAAGTTCACAGCCATCTTGTCAAATTAAGGATTAGGGATTCAGTGAGTGTTATTGCTTCGGGAGAAATTAGATGTGCTGAGCACGTGCCAAAAGCCATTATTCTTGGAGCAGATGCAGTGGCCATAGATATTCCTCTTCTTATAGCTTTAGAGTGCACAGTTTGTAAAAACTGCTGGTTATCAAAAGAATGTCCCAGAGAACTGGAGTCCATTGACTCAGAATGGGGAACCAAGAGAATGGTCAACTTAATGGCCTCTTGGCACAACCAACTACTTGAGATTCTGGGAGCAATGGGAATGAGAGAGGTAGCCCGACTTCGAGGAGAAACGGGACGAGCAATGTTTAAATCAGACTTGGACAGAGAAATCTTCGGTAAAATATTTCCAAATTTAAACCAATGATGTTTACTAAAACAGCTTCCTCAAGGTTCCGCCAACCTTTGGCTAAATTCAAAGTTGTTCGTAAGAATTCTTGTATAGCCTGTACTACTTGCGTCAGAGTTTGTCCTCAGGGGGTTCATAAACGTTTACCTGGGTATAATCGAATGAATTTACCTGAAAATCACAAATGCCTTGGATTCTTTTGCAGTCAAAAAAAATCCTCATGTGTAGCCAAATGTTCCAGAAATGCTTTATCAGTAATACTGAATCCTCAACATTTAGCCTTAGGGGATATGAGATGGACACCGGATATGCTATTAGCTTTTTATCAAATGGCAGAAACTGGATCCTTACCTGATTTAGATGTTGAATACAATAGAGGGAACTCAGAAGGAGGCTTTGATCGAATTGAATTCAATTATCCTCCATCATCAAATCCCAAACCTGTTTCAGAAGACTCAGTAGATACTTCTATTGAACTAAATAAGAAAAGTACTGGAGTTAAAATTAGCATTCCTCTCCCTATTTACGGAGGAGGTATGTCATACGGTTCAATTAGTTTGTCAACAATGCTCGCCCGAGCTATGGCTGCGAAGGAATTAAATACTTTCACCTCTACTGGTGAAGGAGGATATCCAGATGAGCTTATTCCATTTGCTGACCACATAATTACTCAAGTAGCCACTGGATTGTTCGGAGTAAGAGAGGAGACTATTAAACGAGCAAGAATAGTCGAATTCAAATATGCTCAAGGAGCAAAACCAGGATTAGGTGGCCATCTTTTAGCTGACAAAGTCACTCCGAATGTAGCCAAGATGCGTCAGTCTGTTCCTTGGAGAAGTCTTTTCTCTCCCTTCCCTTTTCACAGCGTTTATTCTGTTGAGGATCATAAAAAACACATTGACTGGATCAAATCTATTAATCCTGAAGCACTTATTTCTGTGAAAGTCTCGACTCCCAGTGATGTAGATATGGTAGCAGTAGGTAGCTACTATGCAGGAGCAAACATCATCCACATTGATGGAGGATATGGAGGAACAGGAGCTGCTCCAGAAATTGCCAAAAAAAATATTGCCATGCCCATAGAATACGCTATTCCCAAGACCCACGAATTTCTGGTCAGAGAAGGAATACGTGATGAGATTACCTTAATGGCCAGTGGGGGCATAAGAACAGCTCATGATATTGTAAAAGCAATTGCCTTAGGAGCTGATGGAGTTGTCTTGGGCACTGCCGAGTTAGTTGCTCTCGAGTGTGTTAGATGTGGCAACTGTGAAAGCGGTCGAGGGTGTCCTCGAGGAATTGCCACCACTGATCCTGAGTTAGAAAGAATAATAAGTCCCGAGTGGGGAGCGCCGCGCATTGTCAATCTTTATCGAGTTTACGAGAAGGAATTAATCTCTTTGCTTAAACGACTCGGACTGCGAAGCACTAAAGATCTCAGAGGAAGAACTGAATTCCTGCGATATGTTTAAGAAAATGCAAGATTTAGATCTTATGAAAAAGGAAGTTGAGGGTGGATGTGGAGTAATTGGCTTCATTTCCAATGAACCAATTGAAGGAAAGCATCTTCTGAGGCCTCTTATTCAAATGCACAATCGGGGCAATGGAAAGGGAGGGGGCATTGCTACCGTTGGGTGCTTTCCAGATTATAAAGATCATTATGTTATTCAAATCGGTTTTCTTGATTCCTCTTCCCGAAAAAAAATTGAGCAAGAATACATTACCCCATTTTTTAAAGTTGACCACATCGAAAAACAAGCTTCCCTTGAGGATTTCCACCAAGTAGAAGGATTGGAAATAAAACCACCAGAGGTCTGGAGATACTTTTGTCGGGTTAAAAGAAATGTTCTTGAAAAATTTGCCCAGGAGCAT
Source organism: Candidatus Aminicenantia bacterium (assembly GCA_046760445.1). Classification (GTDB taxonomy): domain Bacteria; phylum Acidobacteriota; class Aminicenantia; order JdFR-78; family JdFR-78; genus JBHIEE01. The sequence continues at coordinate 5,707 of JBHIEE010000023.1, read as the reverse complement.
GGATTTAGAAATCTTAGTAAAGCTGAAGATCAATTTGTCTATCAAAATTCATTTAATTTGAATAAAAAGTGCTATGCTGAACTTGAAGATAAAAAAGCTTTTGTCCTTTCCCATGGTAAAAATATGATGGTTCTAAAAGGAGTGGGATATGCGGAACAGTTACTCCAGTACTACTTATTGGAAGAGTTAAAAGCCTATGCTTGGATCGGTCACCAGAGATATCCCACCCGAGGTCGAGTCTGGCATCCTGGGGGAGCGCATCCTTTTATTGGATTAAATGAGGCTCTGGTTCATAATGGCGATTTTGCTAATTATCATTCTGTATGTCAATATCTCAAGCAAAAAGGCATCTTTCCTCTTTTCCTGACTGATACAGAAGTGGCGGTCCTTCTCTTTGACTTTTATACCCGAGTATTGGAATATCCTTTGGAATATATAATCGAAGCTCTCGCTCCCACCACTGAAAGGGATTTTGAACTTCTCCCCAAAATCAAGCAGCGGCTTTATCGAGCAATTAGATCTGCCCACATTCATGGCTCTCCTGATGGACCTTGGTTTTTTATAATTGTCAGAAGCTTACCAGAAGAGAATTCATTCCAGCTAATAGGCATTACTGATACCTCTATGCTTCGTCCTCATGTTTTTGCTCTTTTCGATGCTGAAATTAAGATTGGAGCAGTCGCTTCCGAAAAGCAAGCTATTGATGCCTTACTGAAAAGTTTGTCTTCTGTGGATAAAAGAATTTGTCCTGTAGCTGATCTCTATTGGATTTCTCGAGGAGGAAGTCATACTGATGGTGGAGCTTTTGTTTTTACTGCAAGTAAAAAAAATGGTGAAGGTGAATTTGTGTGCACTGATAAGTTTGGAGAGAGAGTTGTACCTCCAGAAGGTCAAATTAAATCTCAAAAGAAAATAGAGCTTAATAATCCCAGAAGTTCGTCATATCTCTCTATAAGAAGAGAGACAGAGAAAACTCTGGAGAAGAGAAAAGCTACAGAGTTATTTGATTATGCCACTGAACATATAAAGACATGGGACTATGACTCCTTTATTCACTTTTGCACTGAATTGGTTGAACTATCCAAAGAGAATGACCAGGTCAGAGAGATTTCAATTAATGGGTTAACGCTTCTTCGAGATAGAAGGTATCCTGTGGGACAGAAAAAGAGAAGCTGGCTTTTGGCCATTATTGATCAGACACTTGAAGATATATTTGGTTCAACACCAATTATTGGTTCTGAATCTAAGAGCAAATACCTCTTGATAAACTTCAACACAAGAAAAAGACTAAACCTTTTTAGACCTGATAATCAGGTGTTAGTCATAGATTCTAAAGAATTTCCTCCAGAGGGAAACGATTCAGTTTCCCGGCTTATTGTTTCTGCTTATGAAAAAGGCTTCAGAAAATTCATTGTCTTTAATTTAAAAGGAGATAGATTTATAGGATGTGGATTAGGTGCAAACTCACATGGAGTAAGGATTGATGTTTATGGAAGTTCAGGTGACTATATTGGCTCAGGTTTGGATGGGGCTGAAATCTACATTCATGGAAACGCCCAAGACCAAGTGGGACAGATCTTAAATTCAGGAAAAATTGTTATTTATGGTGATGTAGGGCAAACTTTTCTTTACGGAGCAAAAGGTGGAGAAGTTTATGTCTTAGGAAATACTGCTGGTCGCCCTCTCATCAATTCTGTAGGAAATATTAGAGCTATTATTAATAGTACCTGCCTTGACTATGCGGCTGAGAGTTTTATGGCTGGAGCAGAATTAGGGGGTGGATTTCTCATTATCAATGGACTGAAATATAACATTTATGGCGAAATAGTAGGACTTGAAGAAAAATTCCCAGGAAGCAACTTCTTTTCCTTAGCTTCAGGTGGAGCAGGGTATCTCAATGACCCTTATAGGACAGTAAGTGAAGAACAACTTAATGGTGCTGAGTTTACTGAGTTTACTCAGGAAGACTGGAATGTTATCCTTCCTTATCTTAAAGAAAATGAACGTCTTTTTGGAATTATGATTGATAGAGACCTTTTGACCGTTGATCGCACCCGTAAATGGCCTAATGAAGTCTATCGTAAAGTAATACCTAAAAAATTAGGTACCCTAACATGAAATTTAATAATTGATCTGTCCTCCTATGACGGAATGAAAAGATAATCTCTTGTAAAGAAAGGAGAATTTATTTCAACTTAAAACTGACTGTCACTGTAAACACAATAGAGACAGGCTTTCCATTTATGATGGTAGGTTCATATTTCCACTGTTTGACCGCTTCTATTGCTGCCTTATTTAAATCAGGATGAGCAGGTTTTAAAACTTTAACATTGACTATATTACCTTCTTTATCAGTGGTTGCTTCCAAAATCACTATTCCCTCTATTCCATCTTTTTTGCATTTCTCTGGATAAATCGGCCTTACTTTACGAACAAGTCTTGGGGGCTTGATTTTACCTCCAATTCGAATTGGCTCTTTTAATTCACTATCTTGTTCTTTCTTAACTTTACCACCTATTACCCCACCAACCACTCCTCCAATCACGCCTCCTGTGACACGAAAAGACAGGAAATAAGGATTCCCTTTAGAATCTAAAAATCCAATAACAGCAATATTATCTCTGGGAAGAATAATCTCAACGTCAATTAGATTTTTCTGCTCTCGTGCTTTCATTCCTTCATAGACCTCTACTCTAAACTTATGAGCTTTTTTCACCCAGTTCGGGGTTAAAAGAACTAAATAGTCACTCCCGTTTAGATTAATTACCTGAAAAACTTTTTCTCCAGAAGAAGATCTCCAAATTAAATCCGCTTCAGTTAAGAGCTCAACATCCTGCAAGTTAAATATTTCTTTCAATTCCTTTCTCTCATCCGGCAATTTAGTTTTAGAGATAATGTTTCCAGTAAAAAAGGGGGTAAGGGTATAAGAAGTGATAACCTTAGACTCGGCTGAAACTTTATCTTTTTTAATTCCCTTATAGAACTTGAGCTTTATATCGATTCTTTGGGCCGCGGCCAAGAAATTAGTCGAAAAGATTATAATTAAAATGAAGGGAAGTAATTTAATAATTTTTTTCATTTTTTAACTCCTTATATTTTATTTTAAATTTGGTTCCATCCAAATAATTGACATCTTACGATTTTTTGGTTGAAAAACATAAAGTTTAGCTGGCTTGCCCTGGACTGTAGCTGATTCGATTATGACTCTGGTTTCTTGTTTTATTAAATCTTCTTCAATCCTTGATCTCTTGAGAAAAAAATGGTTGATGCCAGCAACCATAATGACAGCCAGTAAAAGAAAAGAAGTTATCATTGCCCAATGCCATTTTTTGATTGAAGAAAATCTGTATTTTTCTTTATAAAAACTTTCTTCTGATTTTATTCGAGAATAAATAGAAGGCCAAAGATTTATTTCTATTTTTACTTTGTTCGGGTTAATTAATATATTTTTTAATTGATCCTCTTCTATTTCCGTAGAGCAGCTAACACAATGAGAAAAATGTTTCTCAATCATAAAAGATCGCCAAATTTTTAGAGGAATCAACCAGTACAAAAATTTACAAAGCTTACAAATCATCCTTTTTCTCCTTCAAAACTTTTTTTAATTTTCTCTTAGCATTAAACAAATGAACTCGGGCTGTGCTTTCTGCGCAATTGAGGACTTGGGCGATTTCTCTGGCTGAATACCCTTCATTCACCTTAAGTGAAATAGCAGTTCGTTCTTTTTCATTTAGCTCATTTAATATTGGATTGAAAATTTCGGAATCTTCAATCCTTCTTTGCTTAGTTTTGAGTTCATCGCTTAACCTTTCTTCCTTAATTATTTTCTTGATAAATTTAGCCAATGATTTCTCTTTTCTTTTCCTGTCCAAGCATCTTTTATAAGCAATAGAATAAAGCCAGTTTTTGAAACTCCTGGTCATATCAAAACGATTTAAATTAACATATGCCTGAATAAAAGCTTCTTGAGTAATATCTTTAGCTTCTTCTTTATCTCCCAGAATATTCCAGGTCAGAGAAAGTACGTTTGCTTGATACTTCCTAACCAATATTTCAAATACCTCAATTTCTCCCGACAAACACCGGGAAATAATTTCCTTTTCTTCCATAATTATGATTTCACTAAAAATACGATTCAGAGTCAAGAAACGTTTATAGAAGATTTTATTCAGGAGAAAATATATAATAAAAAAATATCAAATTTCAAATTACACCTCGTGCGATTCGACTGGTTCCACTGAGTCACCACGAAGTGAGCTCATCGAAGTCCGAGCACTCGGTGCGAGGCAAATAAGTTCCAATGAACAAAATCACAATGATCGAAACAAAAAAGCAAATAATCTTACGATAAATCAAAATGCAAAAATGTCTTTTACATTAGTTCTGCAGTGTTGCAGTGCTACAGTTGATTTTTTTGATATTTGATTTTTAACTTTTATAAGGAATCAAAATTGATACTTTGTCATTTCCATTTTTTAGACTCAATTTTGAGTTAATTAATGTCTCCTTACTTTTCTTGACACATAGTCCTTTTTTTGTGTAAGGAATAATACAGAAAAGAACTTTTATGGAAGAACTATTTGCATGTTAAGAAATATTGTCATCTCAGTAATTGGTGGTATTTTAACTCTGACTTTCGGAATAATTTTAGCTTTATTATTATCTCCTGCTATAAAAGTTATCCCTAATTTAGCACCTTTGAGCGCTCAAATTGCAGGTTTAGCTCTAATAATTACTGCTATATTAGCAGGTTGGTTAGCTGCTATGCTGAGTGGAGTTCGAGGCTTACGAGCTCTAATTCCCTCATTTGGTGTAGGAATTGTTGCCGCATTTTTGATTGGATTTATTGTATTATTACTATTAAAGGGTATTGGAAATCCTTTAATATTTGGCTGGCGAGGTATGATTTTTGTTCTATGGTCTGCTATTTTAGGTGGAGCATTATTTGTCCGCGGTCATGCTTTAGTCTTTTCAAGCTTAAGTTTTATTTTAATTTGTCTTATATCTTTCCTCACTTATCAAGATTACGAATATATAACTGGTATCAATGGCATCTATTCTCAGAATTTAACTATTTCGAGTGAGAATATAATTTTAGGTGCAACTATAACTATTCCTTCAAATATTAAAGAAAAGCTACCTGGAGTAGTTCTTATACCAGGTTCTGGTCCACAAGATAGAGATGAAACTTTTGGCCTTCATAATGCTACTTTTCGAGAGATAGCTTTATTTCTTTCGCAAAATGGCTTTGTAGTACTTCGTTATGATAAACGAGGAGCAGGAAGCAGCAGTGGCGTGTTCACTGAATCAGGCCTTTATGACTTTGCTAAGGATGCTGAGAATGCTTTCCTTTATCTTAAATCCAGACCAGAAGTAGATTCATCCAAGGTTTTTCTATTAGGTCATAGTTACGGGGGTAAAGTAGCAACAATTGTTGCTTCCCGTCATCCAGAGACAGCTGGCTTAATACTCTTAGCTTGTGTAGCTAGTAAAGAACCAGATAATATCCTTCGGCAAAATCAGTTCATTGCCTATGCCAAAGGAATGAATACAAAAGAAAGGAAAAAACATTTCGAAGATTTAAAAGCTTGGTTCAATGGTGTAAAGAACAATAAGTATCAGTATTATGAGGACTATTTTGGCCCAGATGGCTTAGCAGAAAAATTGCAAAAAACCCAGAAGGTTAATCCTATCCCTCCTATCTGGC
>JBHIEE010000022.1:0-30125 GCA_046760445.1 Candidatus Aminicenantia bacterium | reverse complement strand
AACATGTATTAGACAGCCTAAGTAATCTGACAAATACTGCAATTCTTGCAGTATAAGACTTTTAAATATTTCAAACAATAAACGCATAGATCCAATTGTATCATGCTGTTACGGTAAAAATAACGCATAATTTTAGTCCTGATTATATTTCTTTTTTTGCAGTATAAGCAGATTCCTCACCTGGTATTGAATTCAAAAGTCTATCTACTGGACTGAGAACTCCTCTTCCTCCACGGTTCAATACATGGGTGTAAACCATCGTTGTGCTAACATCTTTGTGACCTAAAAGCTCCTGAACAGTTCTGATGTCGTAACCATCTTCTAACAAATGAGTCGCGAATGAATGTCGGAATGTATGACAACTTGCTAATTTGGTAATACCTGCTTTTCGTATCGCCTCCTTCACTGCCCGTTGTAAAACAGATTCATGGACATGATGTCTTCCTTGAACACCAGTTTGTGGATTGACAAAACGATTGGGTGCGGGAAAAACGTATTGCCAGCCCCATTCATGGGCGGCATTCGGATACTTCCTTTCCAGCGCATAAGGCATGTAAACTCGTCCGAAACCTTCCCGGAGGTCACGTTGGTGCAATTCTTTTACCCGTTCCAGGTGTTCTATAAGTGATTTTTTAACAGCAGTAGGAAGCATGGTCAACCTATCTTTATTTCCTTTACCATCCCGAACCACAATTTGGTGGGTGGAAAAATCTATGTCCTTCACTCTCAAACGCAAACATTCCATCAGGCGCAGACCAGCCCCGTACGTCAGCATAGCCATCAGCCATTTGTTACCTTTTAAAAATCGCAGAACTGACTTGACCTCTTCCTTTGTCAACACGACTGGAAGTTTTTTTTGTCTTTTGGCGCGAATCAAACCATTCATCAGACCAATTTCCTTATTCAGTACGTGGCGGTAAAGAAATACAATGGCACACAAAGCCTGAGTTTGGGTGGAGGCGCTCACGTATTCACTAATGGCAAGGTGTGATAAAAAATCATTAATCTCTTTCTCACCCATTTCTGATGGGTGACGATTACCATGGAAGTTAATAAAACGTTTGACCCAGTTAACATACGTTTGTTCGGTTCTTCTACTGTAGTGGCGTGCCTGAACCACTTTACGTAGTTTGTTTAATAAAAATTCATGGTCCACTTGCAAGATGGGATCTAAACGAATTCTTTCTCCATTAAATACTTTTAGAATCTCTTGTAATTTCCCATCTGAATTGGGAAAGCTCCAGTATTTTTTATCCGGATGCCACTTATAACCCTTTATAGTTTTAACTTTTGTAATACATGACATATTATAAAGGAAAGTAACAGTTATTCTTCCTGATATATCTTGACTGATATTTACCTCTGTCATAAACAATCTCTTTCTACTTATAGTTTAAAGAATAGGAATTTCCTTTTTTGGGTTACGTCGATCTTCTGCATTTTTTGTCCAAATTTCACTTGCTAACCACCCTGAGAATTTATATCATGGTAAAAAATGAATGTCAAGTTTTGGGAAAAGAGAACAAAAGAACAAAATGATATAGACTTACCCCCTCTTAAATGAGAAATTGCTGATTATGAGAAATATCCCGCACTTGCCTCGCCATGTTAGATAATGTCAGAAAATAGAACAAATTATACAAAAAATAAATTCTAAAGCACATAGCTCAATATAGCAATGAGAGCCTAATATCTAACAGGGTGAAGCCGCAATGGATAGTTGCTGATGGAAGACATGAGGTGGAGGCGGTCTTTCAGCCGTAAAGGTGACCTTGAGGTGATTAATGATTCTATCCACTACTGAGTAATCAGTGATAAAAGCAATGATTTTCATCTCTGCGCCACATTTAGGACACTCCAACAAAAGAAATCTCAAATCACAAATCCCAAATTCCAAATAAGCTCCAATAATCAAAATCTCAATGACCGAAATAAAAAAGTTTGGATATTGGAATTTATCTGTTATTTCCTTCCTATTAACATGCAAAAATGAAAAAAACAAAGAACACCGTTTCTGCTGCGGAGCTGGAGGAGGACTTATGTGGACAGAAGAAATTCTTGGTACTCGAATAAACCATCTAAAAACTGAACAAGTAATAAATACTCATGCTGAAATAGTTTCCACAGCCTGTCCTTTTTGTTTGACCATGTTAGAAGATGGACTGAAAGATAAAGGGAAAGAAGAAGAAATTAAAGTCAAAGACATAGCCGAAATTGTAGCTGAATGTCTATGAAACTATTTTGGCTCCCATCCAAAGTCCGAAATCCTCGTTTGCCAAAGCAAGGCGGCGGGCAGTCAAATGCCAAAAGAATGTCAAATCCGTGAAGTGTAAAGTGTAAATCGTAAGGTGTTATTTATCACTTTACTCTTTACTCCTTACTCTTTACGATTTACGTTTGTCATTTGAACTTTTCATTCTTCTATTATATTAACCTTTAATCCACACAAATGAGGAAGGAACCACTATTTATTACTTCCTAAATAAATTCCCGTAATAATAAAAATAGAACCAATAAGATCAAAAATAGTTAGTCTGTCTTTTAGAAATAAAACTGACAAAGTAACAGCAAAAACCATTTCTATAAGCAAGTAAATAGAAGAAGTTGTAGCTGTAATTTTTTTCAAACTAAAGGTATATAGAAAATATGGAATAATTGAACAAAATATTCCAAGATATAAAGCGATCAGAATGGTAGAAAGAGAAGAAAAACTCACCTTGCCGCTAGGCACGGTGACTATTGTCAAAAATAAAAAAGTCCAGATCATAACTCCAAAAACAATTTCTTTCGGGGAAATTAAAGAGACAATTTTTTTAGAAAAGATAATGTAAAATGCCCAGGATAAAGCAGCCAAAAGTATTAACATATCTCCTTTAAAATTTATTTGAGTAAAAGAAGAAATCTTTAAATGAGTACCAATCAAAATTACTCCTGTCAAGGAAAAACCAATAGCCATAATCTTTTTGAAATTTAACTTTTCTTTTAGAATAAATTTCGAAAGAAAAGCAACAAATATCACATTCAAATGAATGAGAATAGCTGCTTTAGAGGAGGTAGTTAGATTCTGTCCCTGAAATTGAAAGATAAATCCTGCAGTATTAATTACTCCTAAAAGAATTAAAGTCCTATTTTTTAATACTGACCAGTGAATTATTCCTTTCCATAGAAAAAAGATGAGCACTCCTCCAGCAGCAAAAACGAATCTCAGGAAAACCAATTCAAAAGGATTAGAAAATCCTAAACCATATTTAATTATTGGAAAGGATGTACTCCAGAGAAAGGCTGCTAAGAGAAGGGATAATCTGTATTTCATTAATTAACCAATATCTTCTTGAAAGCATTTATTGTTTGTTCAATATCATCATCTTTGATATCTTTATGAGTAACAAATCTAATTTGATTTCCCATAGCCAAAGCAAGTACCCCTTTTTCTTTTAGAGAAGTGAGAAATTTCTGGGTTGAAATTTTAGGATGATTAAATTTAAAAATAATAATATTTGTTTCCACCAAATCCGGGTTCAACTCTATACCTGGTAAATCAGAAATACTTTGAGCCAGCTTTTTTGCTCTTTTATGATCCTCAATTAACCGATCAACCATCTCAGTTAAAGCTATAATGCCAGCTGCAGCAATTACCCCTACCTGTCTCATTCCTCCTCCTAAGAGCTTTCTTACCCTTCGTGCTTGCTCAATAAATTCTTTTGACCCAATTAACATAGAACCAATAGGTGCTGAAAGACCTTTGGAAAGACAAAACATAACTGAATCAGCATATTTTGCATATTCTTTAACAGCCACTCCTGAAGCTAAGCTCGCATTAAAAATTCTTGCTCCATCTAAATGAATTTTAATATTATACTTTTTAGCTATTTTTTTTAATTCTTTAAAATTTTCTAAAAAAATAACTGCTCCTCCCCAATTATTGTGAGTATTTTCCAAACAGATCAATGAAGTTCCAGGAATATGAGGGGCTGGTTTTCTAATTGCTTTTTCAACTATTTCAGGTGACATTGCTCCTCTATTAGAAGCAAGCGGTCGAGGCATCACTCGAGAAACAAAAGTTAAATGAGTTGATTCCATATTATAAATATGAGACCTTTCTTCGACAATTACTTCCTCTAATTCTTTAGTCCAGACCTTGACAGCAATGGCATTCCCCATTGTTCCAGAAGGCACAAAAAGAGCAGCTTCTTTTCCTATTTTTTGAGCTGACAAGATTTCTAATTTCTTAACCGTAGGATCATCTCCTAAAACATCATCCCCTACTTCAGCCTCTCCCATAGCCTTTCTCATTTTTTCAGTTGGTCGAGTTACTGTGTCACTTCTAAAATCTGAATATTCTTTGAAATTCATTTTTTCTCTCCTTCAAATTTTAGACATATTATCAAATTTAACCACACCTGCCTGCTGTCAGGCAGGGAACCCACCTGCTTTATTAAATCTCAAATCTCAATAAATCCTAATACTACCAAACAAATCTAAATGACAAAATCCAAATGTCAAATCCCTGTCTGCCGACAGGCAGGAATGACAAATGACTAAATGCCAAATTAACTGATTTTTTTGGTCATTTGGATTTTGGATTTCATTTGTCATTTGAGCTTTGTTATTTGACATTTTATATATTTCGTCTGTGTTCTCTGTGGTTTTCGTATTTTTTCATGTTATTTTTGACACTCTCATTTTAGGCCTATTATTATAATAAGAAATTGATTAAATAAAAAGGAAATAAGTAGAAAGGAATTTTCTGTTTATCAATTTTTCCGTGAAATTTCTTATATCCTCTATTTACTAAATAAATAATCTGTGTTATAGAGTAATTTGAACATATGATCAATAAAATGAAAAAGATATTCACTTCCACAAATTTTTTTAGATATACTTTTTGGACTTTGTTCCTTTTGGCTATTATGCTTTTAAGTGCTTTTATTACCATGAAAATAATAATCAGGGGAGAAGTAATTACTGTTCCCAATTTAACTGGAGAAACAGTAGAAAAAGCAAAAGTTATCCTTTTAGAAAAGGGGCTCTATCTTAAACAAAAATCAACCCAATTCAGTGATAAATTTTCTCAAGGAAAAATCATCTCTCAGAACCCAGCTCCTGGATCTAAATTAAAAAGAAATAAAATTGTTAAAGTGACAGTAAGTGCTGGAAGCGAAAGAATAATTGTTCCTGATTTAGTAGGAAAAACCCTCAGAGCAGCGGAAATTATTCTTAAGGAAAGGAATTTAACTAAAGGATTAGTTGCTCAAGCACATTCATCTCGTTACAGTACTGGTCACATTATGGCTCAGAATCCTGAAAAAGCAACTGAGAAAGAAAGAACTTTCCCTATAAATCTCTTAGTCAGCCAAGGAGGATGGGAAAAAAAATATATTATGCCTGATTTAATTGGAAAAGAATTGAATTGGGCAATAACCAAGTTGAAGGAAAGAGGATTTAAAGTTGGAACAGTGAGGTATACTCATTATCCTGGTTTAGACCCAGAAACTATTATTAAACAGCTTCCCCCGAGTGGCTACCGAGTTCAAAAAAAAATCTTGATATCTTTTGAGGTAAGCAGGTAATGATTAAAATTGCTCCTTCTATCTTATCTGCTGATTTTTCCCAAATAGGAGCTGAAATCAAAAAAGTTGAAAATGCAGGAATTGACCTCATCCATATTGACATTATGGATGGGCATTTTGTACCTAATTTAACTTTTGGCCCAGAGTTCGTTAAATCCATTAGAAAAATTACCTCTCTTCCTTTAGATGTTCATTTAATGGTTACTCATCCAGAACAATTTATCGAAAAATTTACCCAGGCTGGAGCAGACTGGGTTTCATTTCACATTGAAGCTTCTCCTCATGCTCATCGATTGATTTCCTTTATAAAAAATTTTCAAAAAAAAGCTGGTATTGCATTAAATCCCGGAACACCAATTCATCTGTTAAATGAAATTTTATCAGAACTTGATTTTATTTTAGTAATGAGTGTTAATCCTGGATTTGGTGGTCAAAAGTTCATCCCTTCTTCTCTTCAAAAGATTGCTCAATTAAACCACTGGATAAAGGGGAAAAATCTAAACATTCCCATTGAAGTTGACGGTGGGGTAAACATTGACAATTGTGCGGAATTAATAAAAAATGGCGCAGAAATCTTGGTAGCTGGTTCGGGTATTTTCAAATCTTCTGATTCAGTGGAAACTATAAAAAAGATGAAAGAAATCATTAAAGGTACCTAAAGAATGAAATGTCTGGTTACTGGAAGTGCTGGGTTTATTGGCTCCCATTTAAGTGAAAGATTAATAAAAGAAGGCTTTAAAGTAATAGGAGTAGATTCCTTTTCCAACTTTTACCCCAGATGGATGAAAGAAAGGAACTTATTTTCTCTTGAAAAAGAAGCTGACTTTGAGTTTATTGAAGCCCGAGTAGAAGATTTAAATTTAAAAGATCTCTTCAAAGAAATAGACTATATTTTTCATTTAGCTGCTCAACCTGGAGTAAGAAAAAGCTGGGGAAATGAATTTTTAATTTATACTGAAACCAATATCATGGCAACTCAAAAACTATTAGAAGCAGCTAAAGATTATTCAATAAAAAAATTTATTTTTGCTTCCTCCTCTTCGGTTTATGGTTTTTGTCCAGATTTACCTATGCGAGAAGATAGTCTTTTAGTGCCTATATCTCCTTATGGAGTAACTAAGTTAGCAGCTGAGCAGTTATGCTTTTTATATTATAAAAACCTCAAATTACCAGTGACCTCTCTCAGGTATTTCACTGTTTACGGTCCACGGCAGAGACCAGATATGGCTTTTCATAAATTTATGAAATCAATTTTAGAAGAAAAAGAAATAATTATCTATGGAGATGGAAATCAAACCCGAGATTTTACTTATATAGATGATGTAATAGAAGCAACTCTTCAAGCTGCAACTATAGGAAGGGATGGAGAAGTTTATAATATTGGAGGAGGCCGTCAAATAAAACTAATTGATTTATTCCCTATTTTAGAAAATATCACTCAAAGAAAAATTAAATTTCGAAAGACGGAAGCTCAAAAGGGAGAGATGAGACACACCTTAGCCTCTATTAGAAAAGCAAAAATTGACTTAAAGTTTTCTCCAGAAACAAGCTTAGAAGATGGGCTATCTAAAGAATGGCAATGGATTATTGAAATCCACCAAAGAAAAGATAGAGAAATTGGCAAGGAGGATATTAATGTTCAGAAATAATCGGATATTATTTCTATTAATTTCCTTTATTTTAATTTTTTCTTATTGTGGAAAAAAAGAAATAGAGGTTACTCCTGAAATAGCTTCTTCAGATGAAGCTCTTTTTAAATTAGGAGAAAAATATATCAAAAAAGATCCCGAGAAAGCTCGTCTTTATTTTAGACAAGTCATTGATTCCTTTCCAAAAAGTCATTATGCTCAAAGAGCTAAATTAGCTATTGGAGACGCATATTTTAAACAAGGAGATGAAGGAAGCATGATTCTAGCTGCTTCAGAATACAGAGAATTCATTTCTCTTTATCCTTTTAGTCCATTGGCTGCTCGAGCCCAGTATCAAATTGGTATGACTTATTATAAAAAAATGCTTAAGCCGGGACGAGATCAAACTAAAACTAAACAGGCGCTGGAGGAATTTAAAAAAGTTGTGGCTAATTATCCTTATAGCGAAGAGGCTAAATTGACTGAAGAGAAAATAAAGGAATGCGAAGATAGGTTAGCTGAACATATTTTTGAGATTGCCTATTTTTACTACAAAACTAAGGCCTTTAAAGCTGCTGTGGAGAGATTTAAACAAATTATTGGTGAATATCCAAACTATTCTAAAATTGAAAAAGTATATTTTTATTTAGCTAAATCATTGTACAAATGGAACAAAACAGAAGAAAGTATTCCCTTCTTTACTAAGTTAATCACTGATTTTCCAAAGAGTAAATATGCCTTACAAGCAAAAGAAATAATGGATGAAATAAGTAAAGGCAATAAATAGCTTGAATAAAGTGTTATTAATTATAGCTAAATGTAAAAAATCAATTCCCTTGAAAAAAGAAAGAAAGAGTGCCAAACAAAAGTCTATTTTTACTCGAGGCAGCCAGTAACAAAGTAGCATCCTCTTCCTTTTGGACATTCCCACCTAATATTTTGACCGCAATTTTACATGTGATATATATTGGAATAAAATAACATGAAATAAGGCTATCAAGATGAGTGAAAGCTATTATAGTTTAAGTGTCAAAAAAGTTTTTAGACTATTGGAAACTTCTGCCAAAGGTTTGAATGAAGAAGAAGCTAAAAAAAGATTAGAGAAGTATGGTATTAATGAAATCGAGGAAAAAAAGAGAATTACATCCCTTCAAATCTTTGTGAGACAATTTACTTCCTTTATTGTAATAATACTTTTGGCTGCTATAGCTATTTCTGCATTGATAGGAGAAAGATTAGATGCGATCGTAATCTCAGCCATAGTTGTTCTCAACGGCATTTTCGGTTTTATTCAGGAGTATAAAGCAGAGAAAGCAATTGAAGCATTAAGAAAATTAGCTGCCTTAAAAGCAAGAGTAATCAGAGACGGAAAAGAAATGGAAATAGATTCTAAAAAATTAGTTCCTGGGGATATCATTCTCTTACAAACAGGAGATAAAGTTCCTGCTGATGCAAGATTAATTACAACAACTGCATTCCAAATTGATGAAGCTCCTCTTACCGGTGAATCCATACCATCAAAAAAGCACATAAAATCGCTTAAAGAAGGTACACCTGTTGTTGATCAAGAAAACATGGCTTTTATGGGCACTATCGTAACAAAAGGACATGCTAAAGCTGTTGTTGTTAACACTGGCATGGCTACAGAGATTGGTAAAATCGCAGAGATGGTTCAAGAAGTGAAAGAAAAACTAACCCCATTGCAGATTAAACTCAAGGAATTTGGTAAATGGCTCGGGGTTGTTACTATAGGAATATGTGCTATTGTTTTTCTAGTAGGTGTTTTAAGGCAACATTTAGTCAGTGGCTTAATTGAGGCTGAATATATTAATATGATGTTTTTAGCCTCCATAAGTCTAGCTGTTGCAGCTATTCCTGAAGGGTTGCCCGCAATTGTGACTATTTCTTTAGCTTTAGGTGTCCAGAGAATGGTTAAAAGAAATGCTTTGATAAGACAACTTCCTGCTGTGGAAACCCTTGGTTGTACTAATATTATTTGTTCTGATAAAACAGGTACAATAACCAAAAATGAGATGACTGTAATAGAGATTTATGCTAACCACAAATTAATCAAAGTAACAGGAGAAGGCTATACCCCTAAAGGCAAGTTTTTAAATTCTAATAATCAGATGATTGATACAAAGAATATTGAATTATTATTGAGAATTGGCGCTTTGTGTAACGATGCTAAGCTGACTTACAATAAAAAATGGGGAGTTTTTGGTGACCCAACAGAGGGAGCTTTGCTTGTATCTGCAGAGAAAGTTAATTTAAGAAAAACGGAGTTAGAGAAGAAATATCCAAGAATAGCTGAGATTCCATTTGATTCTGAACGAAAATGCATGACCACAATTCATAAAATAAATGGAGGGAGAGTTGCTTATGTAAAAGGTGCTCCTGATGTAATATTAAATAAATGTAAATATATTTACACCAATGGCAAGATTAGAAAACTAACTGAAAAAGATAAAAAGATTATTTTGGAAGTTAACCAAGACATGGCTAATAGAGCACTAAGGGTGTTAAGCTTTGCCTATAAATCCCTAATTGGAAAATATAATCCAATTCCAGAAGAGATAGAATACAATCTTACTTTTGTTGGCTTACAAGGAATGATTGATTCTCCAAGAGAAGAAGTGAGAGAAGCTATTAAAAAATGTGAGTCAGCTGGGATAAGAACTATCATGATCACCGGGGATCACAAATTAACTGCTGTTGCTATAGCCAAGGAACTCGGCCTGTTCAAGCATGGTCAAAAAGCATTAACAGGTGAGGAATTAGATAAATTAAAACCTGGAGAGTTAGACAAGATTGTAGATGAGGTTGTGATTTATGCAAGGGTTAGCCCTCACCATAAAGTGATGATTTTAGATGCTCTAAAAAAGAAAGGACATATAGTAGCAATGACTGGTGACGGTGTGAACGATGCTCCTGCCTTAAAAAAAGCTGATATAGGGGTGGCTATGGGTATTACTGGAACAGATGTTGCTAAAGAAGCTTCTGACATGATCTTGACAGATGACAACTTCGCATCAATTGTCAATGCTGTTGAAGAAGGAAGAGGTATTTACAACAGTATTAAACAGTTTATCCAGTATACTCTTTCTTCCAATCTTGGTGAGATTTTAGTTATTTTCATGGCTATCCTTATTGGATGGCCTCTCCCACTAATTGCCATTCAGATTTTGTGGGTGAATCTACTTACAGATGGATTGCCCGGTTTAGCATTAGGATTAGACCCATTCAACAGAGAAATTATGAAAAAGCCGCCGAGAAAAAAAGAAGAAAAAATAATCTCTAAAAGGGTAACCCAGAATACTTTAATTGTTGGTGTTGTTATGTGTATTGGTACCTTATTCTTATTTCACCACTACGGTGTGGAGAATGTAAAAGCAAGATCAGTTGCCTTTACGACTTTGGTCATATTTCAGCTATTTAATGTGTTAACATACAGAGCAAAGAGGTTTAAGATAAATGTTGGCACAAGTAAATTCTTAATAAGTTCTGTGATAATCTCAGTGTTAATGCAATTGACAATATTATATACACCATTAAATATTGCATTTAAAACAGTGCCTTTAGGCTGGCTTGATTGGATTAAAATAATAACAGTATCTGGAACACTATATGTGATACTGGAATTAAGAAAGATATTTTTAAATTTTAAGCAGGATTTTCTTAAATATTAGAATTTGAAAATTAACTTAAGATATGATAATTTTTCCCTGAAAAAGGAGGAATTTATGAAGAAAATAGTGTTCTCAAGTTTGTTATTCTTACTCGCTTTTTCAACTTTAACTTTTCCTCAGGAAAAAGAATACACATCAGAATGGTGGGATGAATTCTCCTTTTCTCCTGAAGCTGGATTTGAATATTTTATTCGGACTATAACTTCTGATAAAAAAGAAGCCTCTACTCTGAAATCAGCTATTTTATATCTTCAAGGAAATTTAGAAATGAGTGACAGGCTAAGTCTAAATCTAATTTTCGGCGGTATTTCCTCCCAGTATGATGGAACGACTTTTAGGGAACTTCCTATTTCAGTTAAATTGACTAAGAAAAGTGGAAATCTGTATGGATTGATTTTTGGAGGAGGAATAAATTTTATTTTTACAGAATATGATGATTTTGAAATAGGTGCTTTCGGTCAATTTTTCTATTGTTTAGGACTGAAAAAAGAATGGGATATCCTGGAATTCAATGTTTCGGGAAAAGTAAATGGAAAACCAAATTGGATGAGAATAATTATTGGGCCAATGGCTATTTATGATGGTTTTGAACAATCTCAACCCTATGGAGGAATACTTTTTGACTACATCTCAGGAAAATTCACTATGGAAGAAGAAATTATCACCTTACAAGGAGAGGAAAAGAAAAAATTTCATTCCCAATATTATATTAGTTTACTTTTAGGAAATAAATTTGAATTATTTGATAATTTAAAGATAAAAGCAGAGATTAAAATAATTCCCACTGCTGAGAAATTAAATATAGACTTCGTAACAGGTATAACTTATTTATTCTAAATTAAATAAATAGGAGAAGAGAAATGAAAAAAATAAAATTTTCGATAACTATCGTCTTCTTCTTCTTAGTAACAATTTTCCTATTAAATTTTAAAAGAATAAATCATCCACCTGAAGAAAGAGAACCTTTAATTACTCGATTAATTCAAACTCTCTCCATTCCTTCTTATAAGGGACCTTTCTGGGTGGAAGATGAAATTTTAGTTAAATTTAAGCCTACCCTTTCTGATAATCAAATCACAACTACTATTTCATCTTATAAATCAGAAAAAGTAAAAAGAATTCCAAAAATAAATGTTTATCAGCTTAAAATTCCCTCTGGCTATAGTGTTAAAGAAATGGTTTCCATTTTTCAGGCCAATCCAGATGTTGAATTTGCTGAACCAAATTATATCGCTTACCTAACTATTGCTCCCAATGACCCTCTTTTTCAATATCAATATGCTTTAGAAAATGATGGACAAGAAATAGGTTCTGGAGGACCAACCGGAACACCAGGAGCTGATATTAAAGCTCCAGAAGCTTGGAAAGAAGAAAAAGGTCAGGAAACAGTAATTATTGCTATAGTAGATACAGGAATTGATTTAAATCACCCAGATTTGAAAAATAAAATTTATTCCTCTGGTTATGATTTTGTCAATAATGACTCTCAAGCCCAGGATGACCACGGACATGGAACTCATTGTGCTGGAATTGCTGCTGCAGAAACAAATAACAATGATGGAATAGCTGGAGTGGCCTGGGATTGTCAGTTACTACCAGTTAAAGTAATGGATAAAAATGGCACTGGTAAAGTCAGCTGGGTAAGTAATGGAATAATCTGGGCAGTTGATCAAGAAGCTCAAATAATCAGTTTAAGTTTAGGAAGCGAATATCCTTCTAATACTTTGAAAACAGCTTTAAATTATGCTTATAGTAAAAATGCAGTAATCGTGGCTGCTGCTGGCAATGAAGGTGGAGCAGTTCTCTACCCTGCTGCCTATGATGAATACTGTCTTGCAGTGGCTGCCACTGATTACAATGACCAGCGGGCGACTTTCCTGAATACTGAAATATTCGAGTCAAATTTTGGACCTGAAGTGGATGTCGCTGCTCCAGGAGTAAGGATACTCAGTACTTATCCAGTAGATCTTACTCCTGCGGGATATCTTCCTTATGCTTATAGCTGGGGAACATCAATGTCCACCCCTCATGTAGCTGGAATGACTATTTTGATTAAATCTTTAAAACCCTGGCTAAAAAATTATCAAATTATGGATATAATTCGTTACTCAGCTGATGACATTAACTCTGATCAGTATCCTGGAAAAGACAATTACCTTGGCTATGGAAGGATAAATATGAAAAAAGCAATTGTTCCCATAGAACTCAAATAAAAACTAATGATAAGATCACTTCGAATAAAAAACTTAGCTATAATTGAAGATTTAGAAATTGAATTTAAAGAAGGATTCAATATTCTTACAGGAGAGACTGGAGCTGGTAAATCAATCATTATTGATGGGATAAGATTAGCTTTAGGAGAAAAAGCTTCTCCTGACTTAATCCGAACAGGACAAGATAAAGCCTTAATTGAAGTCATTTTTTATTTTCCTGATTTAGAATTTTTGAAAGACTCATTTTCTGAATTTTCAGAAGAAAATGAAATATATATTCAACGAGAAATATTAGTTAGTGGTCGAGGTAAAGGTTATATCAATGGAACTCTGGTTCCAATTAATAAATTAAAAGAATTGGGAGAAAAATTAATTGATATTTACGGCCAAAATGACCATATTTTTTTGCTTTTTACCGAAAATCACCTTGATTTTTTAGATGCTTTTGGAGGAAATTTAAATTTAAGAAATGAAGTTATCAATTTAGCTAAGGAATTAAGAAGCTTATTAACTAAAAGGAAAGAATTACAGAGTAAAGAAAGAGAAAGAGAGCAAAAATTAGATTTTCTGGAATTTCAGATAAATGAAATAGAAAATGCTCGTCTTAAGGAAAAAGAAGATGAAACTCTTCTTGAACAAAGAATTATCCTACAGAATGCAGAAAAAATATTATTATTAACCCAAGAAGCATTAGAAATTTCTTATCATCAAGAAAATTCTATCTCTGCATTACTCAGCCGTCTAAAAACAAAAATTTCTCAGCTAAGTCAATATGAAAACCATCTTAAAGAGTATTTAGAGTCAATAGATCAAGCCTCAATAGTTATTAATGATTTATCTCAGTTTTTAATTCAATTATTGGAAAAAGTTAAGGTTGATCCTGCCCAGTTGGAACAAATTGAAGAAAGATTAAATCTAATTGATAAATTAAAGAGAAAATATGGAAAGTCTATCCCTGATATTTTGAATTTTTTAAGCAAGGCAAAAAAAGAATTATCAGAATTATCATCAGCGGAAGAGTATTTAAAAGAGATAGAGGCTATAATTCAAGAAAAATTCAAAATATATAAAGAAAAATCAGCCCTGCTTTCTGAAAACAGAAAAAGAGCAGCCCAGGAATTGAAGAAAGAAGTAGAAAAAGAACTTGCTTTGTTGGGTATGGAAAAGTCAAGATTTAAAGTAAATTTAGAAAAAATTAAATTGGATGAAAATGAAATAGATAAAATAGGCGAAAAAGGAATAGATGAAGTTGAGTTTTATTTAAGTCCAAATCCAGGTGAAAAACTTAGACCTTTAAAAAAGATTGCTTCTGGAGGAGAACTTTCCCGGATAATGTTAAGTTTAAAATCAATTGGTAGAGAGAAAGATATAGGCAAAACTTTAATATTTGATGAAATTGATTCCGGGATAGGAGGAAAAGCAGCTGAAACAGTTGCCAGAAAATTAAGTGGATTAGCTGAGCGACATCAGGTTATCTGTATTTCTCATCTCCCTCAAATTGCTTCTTTTGCCCCCGCTCATTTTAAGATTGAAAAGAAAGTAAGAAAAGGAAGAACTTACACCACTGTTTATGAACTTAAATTTGACCAGCGGATAGAAGAAATTGCTTATTTAATGTCAGGTTCCCGTATTACTCCTATTTCTCTCCGAAATGCTGAAGAAATGCTTCGACAGAATTTAAAGAAATAAATCTTACCAAATCACAGCTTCTTAAAAAAAGTAAATTTATGTGATATATTGATTATATGGTCAATGATTTGAGCACTCGGAATCTTAAATTCTTTATTCGAACTTTTGGCTGCCAGATGAATGAAAACGATTCAGAAAGAATTGCTGGACTACTTCATTCTTCTGGGTTTGAAAAGGTCACTTATGAGGAAAAATCAGATATTGTCATTATCAATACCTGTGCGGTAAGACAGAAATCAGAAGAGAAACTATTCTCCTATTTAGGTCGATTAAATCAGGTAAAAAAAGGTTTAATTATCGGAATAACCGGGTGTGTTGCTCAACTTGAAAGAGAAAAGATATTTAAACGAGCTCCTTATGTTGATTTCATCCTCGGCACCCATGCTTATTATAATCTTCCTGAAATATTAAAAAAAATTATCATTGACAAAGAAAAAGTTAATAATATTAGATGGCATAAAGAATGGCAAGAAACTCCTGATGAATGCATTTTAAGAGAAAACAAAGTCATTGGTTATGTGACTATAATGGAAGGATGCAACAATTTCTGCTCATATTGTATTGTTCCTTTTACTCGAGGAAGGGAGAAATATCGTCCTTTCAACAATATCTTAAAAGAAATAAGAAAATTAGCGGACAAAGGGTATAAGGAAATTCAGCTTTTGGGGCAAAATGTAAATTCATACTATGATCATCAAAAAGAAAAAAATTTTGTCGACCTTTTAACTGAAATAAATAAAATAAAAGGAATCGAATGGATTAGATTCATTACTTCTCATCCAAAAAATTTCTCAGAAGAGATTGCTCAAGCGATGAAAGATTTAGAAAAGGTCTGTCCTCAGCTCCATTTACCTGTTCAGTCTGGATCTTCTTCAGTTCTTCAAAGAATGAAACGAGGATATGACCGTCAAACCTACTTAAAAAAAATAGATTTTTTGAAAAAACTAATTCCAAATATAAACTTAAGCACTGACATTATCGTTGGATCTCCTGGAGAAAGTCGAGAAGAATTTGAAGAAACTCTAAGTTTACTTCGGGAAGTTGAATACAATAATATCTTTTCTTTTAGGTATTCACCTCGACCATTCACTGCTGCCTCTAAATTAAAAGATGATGTTCCTTTTGAAGAAAAGAAAAACCGGTTAATTCAGGTTCAGTCATTACAAAAAGAGATTCAACTAAAAAATAACCGCAAGAAAATTGGTCAAAAGTTAAAAGTTTTGACCTTAGGAAAAAGCAAAAGAGACTCAAAAATATGGTCTGGAAGAACAGAACATTATCAGGTAGTTAATTTTCACTCCAATCAAGCAGAAATAGGTAAATTTGTAGAAGTTTTAATCACTGATGTAGGGCCATATAGTTTGAGAGGAAAACAAGAGAATAGTTATGAGTTGTGAGTTATGAATTAAAAATTTGATTTTAATCTAAGGATGGGATAATAAAATCGAGCTGATCATAAATTTTTAGATTCTCTTCCTTTACTTTTCCAGCAACCAACTCAAGCACATAACGAGCAGGTAAAGAGGAAAGATAGGAAGGACAAGGTTCTTTGCGGCAAGGAAGAACTTTCTCTTCTATGTGAAGAATTCTTTTATTTTCATCAATCCAGATTATATCTATTGCAAATTTCATATTCTTCATCCAGAAAGAATAATATCCTTCTTCTTCAAAGATAAAAAGCATTCCTTGATCAGAAGATAAGCTCTCTCTAAACATTAATCCTACTGCTCTTTCTTGATCAGTAATAGCTAATTCAGCAGTAACAGACTTTCCGTTAGGAAAATAAACTTTTATAAACTTATTTTGACTACCAGCACAAAAAGAAATTAATAAAAATAATACAAAAAGGAGAAAAAGAAAAGATAAGAGTAAAAAGAAAAAATTGGCTCTTAAATCCCAAATGAACGCAAATCTCACTTCTACCTTCTTAATTTCCATTTTCTAATTTCAAATTTCTAATTTCTCCCAAAATATCTGTTCTCTCATCTGCCCTATGTATCTTTAATGAGTGGAAATTAAAGGAACAAATCTTACAGGAATCAATTTTTCTTTTTTGAATTTATTCTTTTTTCGAGTAACCAGAACTAATTCTTGGAAGAATGAGCCAACTGGAATTATTATTCTTCCTTCATCTTCAATCTGCTCTTTAAGAGATTTGGGAACTTTAGAAGGAGCAGCAGTAACCAAAATAGCCTGATAAGGAGAGTGTTCTTTCCAGCCAAAGGTTCCATCCCCAATTTTAAAGTATATATTCCTGTAACCTAATTTTCCCAAGATTTCTTGGGCCCGATGGGATAATGAAGAAATTATTTCAATAGTATAAACCTCTCTTACTATTTCAGAGAGAATGGCCGTTTGATAACCTGAGCCTGTGCCAATTTCCAATACTTTCTCCTCTCCTCTTAGTCTGAGAGCTTCGGTCATATAAGCAACAATATAAGGCTGGGAAATTGTCTGTCCTTCTTTAATAGGTAAAGGTTCATCTTCATAGGAATATTCCCGATATTCCTCCGGAATAAAAAGATGTCGAGGAACTTTTCTCATCGCATTTAAAACCAGCTTGTCTTTAACTCCTCGGACTTCTATCTGTTCAGTGACCATTTTTTCTCTCAGTTCAGTGAATTTTTCTTCTTCCATATTAAATAATCAGGTAACTAGGTTATTGGGTGATTAGGTGATTAGGTGATTAGGCTATTGGGTTATCTGTGCCTTGTCCTCCTATTCACCTAATCATCCCAGTAACCCAATAACCTAATAACCCAGTCACCTAGTTTGTTAATAGGCTTTAGCAAAATAAGCTATTTTCTTAACCTTATTCTGGCAATAAATACATTTTTTGCCAGAAACATCACTTTCTTCTAACGGAATAACTCTAATTGTGGCTGCTGTTTCATCTTTTATCCTCTCCTCACAATCCGATCTGCCACACCAATGAGTTTTAATAAATCCCCGTGAACTTTCCATAATTTCCTTAAATGTCTGATAATCCTCCACGAAATGAGTATTTTCTTTTTGAAATTCCAATGCTTGATTGAAAAGAAACTCCTGAATATCATCTAAGACATGAATTATCTTTTCTGGAAGAGAGTCCAGTGACAGTGAAAATTTTCCCCCACTATCTCTTTTAGCAATTACTACTTGTTTTTTAGCAATGTCCTTAGGTCCAATTTCAATTCTTAGGGGCACCCCTCTCATTTCCCAATCAGAATATTTCCATCCAGGAGTATATTCTTCTCGTTCATCTAATTTAACTCTAATCCCTATTTTATTAAGCTCACTTTCAATTTCCCTGGCTACAGGAAGAATATTCTCCTTCCAGTCTTTTCCGGGAATAGGAATAATTACTATCTGAATCGGAGCAATTCGAGGAGGAAATCTCAAACCAGAATCATCACCATGGGTCATAATCAAAGCACCAATTAATCGAGTTGAAACTCCCCATGATGTTTGCCAGACATACTGTAAGTTTTGATTTCTATCTTCAAACCTAATATTGAAAGCTTTTGAAAAGTGCTGGCCTAAATTATGAGAAGTTCCAGACTGAAGAGCTCGACCATCAGACATTAAAGCCTCAATAGCATAAGTCTTCACTGCACCAGCAAATCTTTCTCTTTCGGTTTTCTCTCCAGCAATAACTGGAATGGCCAACTCTGTTTCCACGAATTCTTTGTAAATAGATAATATCCTAAGCGTCTCTTCCTGAGCCTCTTTTTCGGTTTCATGAGCAGTATGCCCCTCTTGCCATAAAAATTCAGCGGTTCTTAAAAAAGGACGGGTTACTTTTTCCCATCGAACAACATTTGCCCACTGATTAATCAATACTGGCAAATCTCTCCATGATTTAATCCATTTAGCATACATACTGCAGATTATTGCTTCTGAGGTAGGTCGAACCGCCAGTCTTTCTTCTAACTCTTCATCTCCTCCCTGAGTCACCCAGGCAACCTGCGGAGCAAATCCTTCCACATGTTCTGCCTCTTTTTTAAGATAACTTTCCGGTATAAAAAGGGGAAAATAAGCATTAGTATGTCCTGTTTCTTTAAACCTTTTATCTAAAAATTCTCTAATTTTTTCCCAGATAGCGTAACCATAAGGACGAATGACCATCATCCCTTTAATCGGAGCATAATCTGCCAGCTCAGTTTTTTTAATAACTTCAATGTACCATCTCGAAAAATCTTCAGATTTAGCTGTTATCTCTTTAACATACTTTTCTTCACTCATTGAAAACTCCAAAGCAACGCTTGGTTAATTCTATATTTCCCGCTTATGTTTGTCAAGAAGGCTTTCTCATTCTGAACTCCTAATTCATTTGATTTTAACTTAATAGTTAGATAAAATTTGAACAATGAGAAAACTAATAATACTTTTAATCCTTTTATTAATCTTTTTCTCCTTAAATTTCTGTCAAAGAGAGGACAATTTATCTAAACAGGTAATCGAGTTCTGGACCACTGAGGTTGAACAAGACAGGTTAGATATTCAAAACAAAATAATTAGCCAGTTTGAGCAAAAATATCCTTCAGTAAAGATAAAACTTGTTCCTGTTGATGAAAGTTCACTTAATCAAAAATTATTTGCCGCCAAAGCAGCAAATTTAATGCCAGATATTGTTGAGATTGGATTAGAACATTTAGTTGGTTTGGCTGACCAGGAGATTTTAAATCAAGAATTAGCAACTGAAATTATTTCTGAGATAGGTCCAGAGAATTTTCTGACTACTCCTTTAAATTTAGCCAAAGACCATGAAAAAAATCTCTTCTTCGGTGTCCCTTTAGACTGTTGGATTCAGGGAATCTGGTATAGAAAAGATTTATTCCAAAAATACAATTTATCTTCACCAAAATCTTGGTCAGATATTCTAAAAGCTGCCCGAAAGCTTTATCACCCAGAAAAAGAAAAATTTGGGATTCTGGTTGGAACAGACCCTCAACAGGTATATACTCAGCAGGTGTTTGAACATATAGCCCTATCTAATGGTGCAAGGATTTTTGATTTAAACGGAGAATTAAAACTAAATACCTCTCAATTGAAGCAATCTTTCGAATTTTATTCTCAATTAATTCAATTAAGTCCGCCAGGAAGAAATTCTTGGAGGGAAGCACGAGAATATTATTTAACTCAAAGAGTTTTTTCTATCTTTTATTCTTCATATCTCTTGGATGATTTATACCAACTTGGAAAAAATAATCCTAAAATAAAGGATTTAGCTCTTAACACCAGCTTTTGTCCAACTCTAATTGGTCCTCAGGGAAAGAAAGTTACCTATGGACAAATTTATTGCCTGGCTCTCATAAGAACTCAAAAGCAAAGGAAAGATAAAAAATATGAAAAAATAATAATAGACTGGGCCAAATTCTTATTAAGCGATGGATATCCAGACTGGATAACTATGGCTCCTGGTGGAAAAGTCCCAGTTTTAAAAAGCTTCATTCCCACCTGGATGAATCATCCTTTATTTAGCTTTTCTCCTCAAATTGGGGAAGAAATTATTTCAGGAATTGAAAGAATCAAGCGATGGGGTTTCAAAGAAAAGAAAAATCATGCTTTTATTACTGAAATTTATGGAAAAAAGATTTTTCCCTTAGCTATAGGAGAAATACAATCTGGGAAATTAATCCCATCTCAGACTCACCTATGGATAGAAAAGAGAATTAATTTCTTGAGATAAAAATGGCTAAATTGGTCTTCAAAAAAGTAAGTAAAGTCTTTCCCCTTAATATATGGGCAGTCAAAGATATTTCTTTTGAAGTGAATGAAAATGAATTTACGGTTATTTTAGGACCATCCGGCTGCGGAAAGACAACTCTATTACGATTAATTGCTGGGTTAGAGGAAATCACCAGCGGGGAAATCTGGATAGATAATGTTAAAGTAAATAATTTGCTTCCCAAAGAAAGAAATATAGCTATGGTTTTTCAAGATTATGCTCTTTATCCCCATCTCAGCGTTTTTCAGAATTTATCCTTCCCTTTGAAAATAAGAAAGTACAATAAAAATAAAATCCAAAACTTAGTTTTAGAAACAGCAGAATTGTTGGGAATAGCCCATCTGTTAGACCGCAAACCAAAAGAGCTTTCTGGAGGAGAAAGACAGCGAGTTGCTTTGGGACGAGCGATCATCAGAAGACCAAAAGTTTTTTTATTTGATGAGCCATTATCCAATTTAGATGCCAAATTAAGAATTCAAATGAGAGCAGAACTAAAAAAACTCCACCAGACAATTAATGCCACTATTATTTATGTCACCCATGATCAGATCGAAGCAATGACTCTTGGTCAGAGAGTAGCCATTATGAAAGATGGAAAACTCCATCAAGTAGATAAACCATTAGTCATATATTCAAAACCAATTAATCAATTTGTTGCTGGTTTTTTGGGTAGTCCGCCAATGAATTTCATTCCAGGAAAAATAAAAAATAAAAAATTTGTCACTGATGGCTGGGAATGGGATATGTCAAATTTTGATTTTAAAGATAAGGAAGAAAAGATTTATCTTGGTATAAGACCCGAAGAAATAGAAATTTTCACTAAACAAGATCAAATCCCTTCTAAGTGGTTTAAACTGAAAGGTCAGATAGAGATTAAAGAACTCTTAGGCCCAGAAATTATTTTTTTAATAAAAATCAAAAACATTTCTATTAATGTTAGACTTAAAACTGATTTCCGTTTAGAAAATATAAAAGAAGTCTGGTTAGGTTTTAATCCTCTCTCATTTCATTTTTTTGATTTTGAAACTGGTAATAATCTCTTTTCTTTTTATAAAGAAAAGTAAATGTCAAAAAAACAATCTATTTCTCAACAGAAGCAAAGATTAGCTTATTTAATGACTTTGCCTACTTTTCTTTTAATCTTCATTTTTATCACTTTTCCCGTTCTATATAATATCTGGCTCAGTTTTCGTCACATAACCTTGGGTAATCTTAACCAAAAAACGCCTTGGGTAGGTTTAGCTAATTATTTAAAAGTATTAAAAGATCTCGAATTCTATAATGCCCTTAAAACAAGTCTAATTTATTCTATCGGTGGAAGTGGAGTTACTGTGCTTCTTGGATTGGTAGCTGCTCTTATTTTAAACCAAACTTTTCGGGGCAGGAAATTAATCCGGGCTACATTCCTATTTACCTATATTGCTCCTTTGGTTTCCTTGGCCTTTATCTGGAAATGGATATTCAACCCAGTTTATGGTGTTGGGAACTGGATTTTAAAAGAAACAGGGATTATTTCTCAATCTATTCCCTGGTTCAGTCAAGCACCTTATGCTTTAATTATGATCATTCTTTTTGAGGGCTGGAGATATTTTCCTTTCGCCATGCTTTTAATCTTGGCTCGTCTCCAAGCCATTCCTCAGGAGCTTTATGATGCGGCTTCAATTGATGGAGCAAGAAAATGGCACACTTTCTTTTATATTACTTTCCCAGAAATAAAATTTGTATTAGGGGTAGCTTTCCTACTCAGAATGATCTGGGCTTTTCATAAATTTGACGATATTTTTCTTTTAACCAGCGGTGCTTCTGGAACAAAAGTTCTGTCGATTTTAATCTATGAATATAGTTTTTCTCTCCAAAAACTGGGACTGGGGGCAGCCGCGTCGTTGATTTTATTCCTTTTAATGCTTACTTTTTTAATTTTTTACCTTAAAAAAGTTTTAAAATGGTAAATAGAAGATTTAATTTATTATTTTATGTGGGATTAATTTTCTTCTTGATAACTATCATTTTCCCTTTTTATTGGATGATTATTACCTCATTTAAAACTTTTGACCAACTTTTTTCTATTCCTCCTATATTCATTCCTCAAAAAATCACCATTGGTTCCTATTTAGAAGTTTTCATCCAGCATAAATTTTATAAATTTTTTATAAATAGCCTTTTTATTTCGCTGGTTACTATCTTCTTGACTTTAATTATTGCTACTCCTGGAGCTTATGCTTTAACCCGCTTTAAATTCAAAGGAAAAGGATTTTTCCTTCAATGGGTCCTAATCACTTATATGTTTCCAGCAATTCTTCTGGTTATTCCAATATTTGCTCTTCTATCTAAAATTGGACTTCACAATTCTCTTGTTGGGTTAATTATGGCTTATTTAGTTCAAACAACGCCGTTGGCTTTATATCTATTGGGTTCCTATTTTAAGGCTATTCCGCCAGAGATAGAAGAAGCAGCCCTGATTGATGGCTGCAGTTTTTGGCAGGTAATAAGAAAAATTACGCTCCCCCTCTCTCTGCCCAGTTTAGCCACTGTTGCTATCTTTACTTTTATTATTGTCTGGAATGAATTTCTCTTTGCTTATGTTTTTCTCTATTCTCCAGAAAAATATACTTTACCAATCGGGCTTTTCCATTTATTCTCTTCATATCACACTGCATGGGATAAAATAATGGCTGGTTCAGTTATTATTGTTTTCCCAGTGATTATTCTATTTCTCTTTTTCGAGAAATATATTGAGAAAGGATTGATTGCTGGAGGAATAAAAGGATAAAATATTAAAGAACATTTCTTGAAGACTGAGTTCTTTTTATGTAAAATACTTATTCTTTAACTCAAATAATGCTTAAAGTTGGTTTAACAGGAGGAATCGCTACTGGAAAAACTATTGTGAGTCAAATCCTAAAAAATTTAGGTTGCTATATTTTAGAGGCTGATAAACTTGCTCATAAATTAATTGAACCTAAGAAAAAAGCCTGGAAAGAAATAATTCTCCATTTCGGAAAAGAAATATTAAATCCAGATCAAACTATCAATCGCCATAAATTAGGTCAAATAATTTTTTCCAATAAGAATCAAAGAGAATTGTTAAACAAAATTATCCACCCTTTAGTAGTTGAAGAAGAAAAAAAAATTTTTAAAAAACTTGAAAAAGAAGGTAAATACAAAATCTTTATTACTGAAGCTGCTCTAATTGTAGAAGCTGGAATGGTTTCGAATTTTGATAAATTAATAGTGGTTTATTGTGATGAACAAACCCAGATTAAAAGAGTAATGAACAGAGATAAAATCTCTCATAAAGAAGCTCTAAAAAAAATAAAAAGTCAACTTTCCCTATCTAAAAAATTACAATATGCTGATTACAAGATAGATACCTCAGGATCCTTAGATGAAACAATTGAACAAACTGAACAGGTATACAGACTCTTAATGGCAGATTATAAAAATCTGATAGCAGATAGCGGATAGCAGATAGCGGTATAGCTGTGACTCAGTAATTCTGGAGGATACTATGGAGGAAGCTTTTAAAAAGAAACAAGGATAAACTTTAAAATGACATCTGCTATCTGCCATCTGTTATCTGTTATCTTATTTTATTAAGGAGTACAAAATGAAAAGAGTGTTAATTAGTGTTTATGATAAGCGGAATTTGAAAAATTTTGCTGAAGGCTTAATTAATTTAAACTGGGAAATCATCGCCACTGGAGGAACAGCCAGATTTCTAAAGGAAAATAATATTGATTATCTTCCTCTTTCCAAAATAACCGGTTTCCCGGAAATCTTAGATGGCCGGGTGAAAACTCTTCATCCTCATATTCTTGGAGGAATCCTTGCAATAAGGGCCAAGAAAGAACATCTAAAAGAACTTGATGGAGTGAATATTAAACCAATTGATATGGTTGTGGTTAATTTATATCCTTTTCAAGAAGTTACGGCTAAAAAAGAAGTTGATTTAGAAGAAGCGCTTGAAAATATAGATATAGGCGGAGTTTCATTAATTCGGGCAGCAGCTAAAAATTTCCGAGACGTGATAGTGATCGTTGATCTTGACGATTATTCAGAGATTCTTCGTATCCTTGCTGAAGAAAAAGAAATTAATCAGGAAAAAAGAGTTTCTTTGGCAATAAAAGCCTTCAAACATACTTCAATATATGACTATTATATTTTTAACTATCTAAATTCTTTCTCTCAGAAAAAAGAACTTTTACCCTCACTAATTAATCTTAATCTCTCAAAGTTTCAGGAACTTCGATATGGTGAAAATCCTCATCAAAAAGGGGCATTATATATCGATCAAAATTCCTCTCATTTCGAAAAAATGATTCAACATCAAGGTAAGGACCTTTCTTTTAATAACTTACTGGACATAAATTCAGCTTATGAGCTCTGTTTAGAATTTAAGGAAACTTTCTGTTGTATCCTGAAGCATAATAACCCTTGTGGGGCAGCAATAGGAAAGAACACTTTAGGCACCTTCCAGAGAGCTCTCGCGACAGACCCCATGTCAGCTTTTGGGGGAATAATTGGTTTTAACTGTTCGGTTAATGAGCAGACTGCTGCGGAAATTATTAAATCTTTTTTTGAAGTAGTTGTTGCTCCTTCCTATTCAAAAAAAGCTTTAGAAATTTTTCAATCAAAAAAGAACCTCCGAATTGTTGAATTGCCTTATGGTTTCAAAGATAGGCTTGACTTTAGGAAAATAAATGGTGGCTGGTTAATCCAAGAAAAGAACAATTTAACTTATATTGAGGAGAATCTAAAAATTGTGACCAGAAGAAAACCCTCAAATCAAGAACTGAATGACCTCTTATTTGCCTGGAAAATTGTTAAACATATTAAATCCAACGCCATAGTGTTTGTTAAAAATCAACAGACTTTGGGTATTGGAGCTGGACAAATGAGCAGAGTGGATGCAGCTAAATTAGCTATTATGAAAGCTCAGTTATCTCTTAAAGGCTCAGCGATTGCTTCCGATGCTTTTTTCCCTTTCCCAGATGCCTTAGAGGAATGCATAAAAGCAGGAGCAGCAGCAGCTATTCAACCCGGAGGATCAATCAGAGATAACCAAGTAATTGAAACTGCTGATAGATATAATATCTCAATGATTTTTACTGGAATAAGACACTTCAGACACTAAAATCTCGAAGCTTGGAATAGAGACCTTTAGACTCTTTGAAAATAAGTTATCTATAGAAGAGGCTAAGGCCTTTATTCCAGGGATTTTAAGCTTGCGGCTAAAAGTGGAATCATGATTTCATGATGTCCAATAAAATAATAGCCTTTGCCTTTACCTGAGATTGGTTTTTTAACCACATTTTGGAAAGGGCGGTAATGATAAATGAAATCAAAAACTGCGGTGGTAAAATTTTCAATTTGATAACCCCTGTTTCGAGCAAAGGTTAAAGCTTTTAAAAAAACTTCTGGCAGAATCACTGCTGAGCCAATATTAAGAAAAACTCCACCATTGTTTAAATCTCTGACTAAAGAAGCTAATAGGAAAAAATCTGTTAGAGAGGTCTTACCAATTGCTTCTCCTAAGACATTAGGATGGAAATGAATAATGTCTGTACCCAGACCAACATGAACAGTCACTGGAATATTTAATTCATAGGCTTGAGTTAAAAGACTCTTTTCTAAATAAAGAAAATCAGAAGAGGCTAAAAATTTTCCTATGGCTTCTCCTAAACCAATATTTTCCTTAGCTCCTTGATTGATGAAATCATTCAAAAACTTGCCCGTTTCCTCCGCCATACCAAAAGATCCATCTTTAAGCTGAATCGCTACATCCTCTGATGTTTTACCAGAATAAGCTATCTCAAAATCGTGAATAATTCCTGCTCCATTTAACATAAGAGCTGATATAAAACCCTTATTCATCAAATCAATCAAAACAGGAGAGAGTCCGACTTTAATCACATGAGCTCCCAGGCCAAAAATTACTGCCTTTCTTTTCTGTTTGGCATTAATTATTTTTTTGATTAATTCTTTAAAGTCCTTCCCAGCTAAAATATCCGGTAATGAATCTATAAATATTTGAAATGAACAATTTTCTTCTACAGAATGGGCAAAATCTTCAATTTGGACTTTACTTTTTCTTGATTTAAGGGAATAAGTTTTGATTTTTTGGGGAGAGAGTGGTTTAGTGTGATATTTAGTCATTAAAATTAAATACTATGGGGAACTAAAAATAAAACCAGCGTAAAGATGGTGCCGAGGATTATCAACTTGGCCAGTGTTCTGACCGAAAATTTATTCAATTTAAAAGGAATAAGAACAGCTAACCAGTAAATAAGAATTAATAATGTTTTGTTATCTGTTATATCCCAACCAAAAGGAATCCCTGTCCATGCTTGACCAGTCACCTGCCAGCCAATCATCCAGCCAATCGGAAAGCCAGTGATAAAGAAAACAATAATTCCCCATAAAAGAAGAGCACCTAAACGAAGGTCAGCTTTTTCATTTTCATTCTTTAAATAGGAAACAGCATAGTAAAAAGCATGAATAAAAATAGTCAAAGAGGTTAACATAAACATAATATGAAGTAGCTTGAGAAAAAAGGAAGCCCGACCTTCAAACTTAATGACAAACCATTTACCGCCAGTTTTACCTGCTTCTTCAGGAAGATAGACTTCATTTCCCGCATTATCCTCGGCATAAATATAAAAATAACTCCGCTGACCTTTCTCTTTTCCCGGTAATAATGCAGTAAAGAAAGAGCTGCCTTTATGGAGTGTGAAAGGAATTGGGGAAGATAAGTTTTCTCCCTGTGGATAATGGAGTTCTATTTTTTTTATTCCATATTCTGAATTTGCCTCAAGATAGATAAATACCGGTTCATTTTGAGGATGTTCATCATAGTGTTTATAGGCTAATTTTAAAGAACCATTTTGAACTCGATTAGTAGCATCCACTATCATCAGAGCAATTAAAAACGAAAACCCAATAAAAGTGATTAGAATAATTAAATATAAAGGTAGTTTACTTTCCTTCTTCATATTACAATTCTGCTTGAGAAGAGGCTCTTACTGCTCGACCATGAGCCCAGCTTTTAATCCTTTTTATCTGCTCAGCCATAGTAGTTGAAAGGGGGACAGTCCGAGAAAAAACTTTAAAAAGGTCATCTTCATTAAGGGGTCGTCCCTCATTAAAAGCCTCATACATCGCAGAAATTATGGCCTGTTCTATCTCTGTGCCACTCCAACCCTTAGCTATTTTAGCTAATTGATTTAAGTCGAATTTAGTTAAATCATTATTTCTTTTCAATAAATGAATTTTAAAAATTTCTTCTCTTTCTTTTTCAGTAGGAAGGTCAATAAAAAAGATTTGGTCAAATCTTCCTCTCCTTAAAAGTTCAGCTGGCAAAAGATCAATTCGATTGGCTGTTGCTCCAATAAAGACCTGAGAATCGTGTTCCTGCATCCAAGTAAGGAAATAACCAAAAATTCGGGAAGCTGCTCCTTCAGATTGCTTGTAATTAATACCGCTTTCAATTTCATCAATCCACAAAATAGCAGGTGCAACTGAATCGATTGTATTTAATGCACGAGTAAATGCTTCTTCAGGAAGTCCAGCAATCCCAGAATAAACCAGATTCATATCAAGCCGGAAGAGAGGTAAATTCCACAGGGTGGAAATTGCTTTAATTGAGATGCTTTTTCCACACCCACTTACCCCCATAATTAAAAGTCCCTTAGGTGGAGTTAAACCGAACTTTTGTGCTTCCGGAGTAAAAGCTTTTTCTCTTTTTTTAAGCCAGTCCTTTAATATATCCAATCCTCCAATATCATTCATTCCCCATTTTTGAGGAACAAATTCTAATACGCCTTCTTTTAAAATTAATTGCTTCTTCTCAAGATGAAGAGTTTCAAGAAGTGAGCTATCAATCATTTCTCTCCCGTGGAATGCTTTAAAATAAGCTCGACGAGCCTCATCAAAAGTTAACCCTTGAACAGCAATAACCAGATCTTTTTTCTCCTCTTCAGTCAAATTTATTCTAATCTTTTTCTGAACCGAAGAAGACAAAATCTCATCCAGAAGTTTTTCTAACTCATTCAGACCAGGTAATCCAAAATTAACTACTTCAACCTCTTTCTTCAATTCCTGGGGAAGATAGAGAAAAGGAGATAAAAGAAAAAGAAATTTATTTGAGTCTTTTAAAGAATAGTAAACATCTCTTAGTCGTCTAACCACCTGAGGATCGTTTTTGACAAAAGGATGAAGATCTTTCATTAAAAATCCAGCTGCCTCTTTGCTTTGAATAATGTAATTAAGAGCTTGAATTGGGGTAGAAGTCTCAGGAATAGAATTCCCTTCCTTTTTTAATCCTTCAGAAACTGTCCAAGTACAGAAATTTATCTCTGGATAAAGCTCAGTAAGAATGTTTTTAATGGTTTGTTCTACTCTATTTTCTTCCCAGGAGAGAAGATAAGTTATTGGACAGTGAGCAATAATATTGTCCTTTAATTGCTTGATAGGCGGCATAATTAAAGTTTCTTTAAATCTTGTCCTGGTTTGAATTTAACTCTTTTTCCCTCTTTAATTTTTATCTGGAACTCCCGACGAATATCACGGCCATAGCCTGTTTTCTTGGGAACAACTTTAAAACTTCCAAACCCCCTGATTTCAATCTTTTCATCTTCGGCTAAAGCATTTTTTAGGAAATTAATTATGGTTTTAACAATTAATAATGACTCACTCCGATTAAATTCCGAATTTTTTTCAATATTTTTGGCAATATCAATTTTTATCATTGCCTTCTCCTTCCCGTAATTTTTCGTTATTATATATTTAAAATAATAAAGCTTAAAAAGTCAAGAAATAAACAAATTTTATTTGAGAAAATTTATTCAAAGAGTTTTTAAAAAAAATTGTCTAATTTATTGGAAAGGAAAAAAATGAAATTCATATTAATTATAAAAAAATTTATTTCTCTAAGTGGAGTATTGTGGCTATTAATAAGTAGCATTTCTTGTGCAATTTGGGTCAGACGTCCTCCTCCCCCACCTTCTATAGTTGAAATTCGGCCTCCTAAACCTCATCCAAGGGCAATTTGGATTCCAGGTCACTGGAAATGGAACAGTCGATATCATAAATATATCTGGGTGCCTGGTCATTGGCGGATAAAATAGGACTATAAATTAAAGTATAAACCATTAAAAAATTTATAGACAACTTTTCTAAGAAATGAACCAGAAAGGAGGTCTAAATTGAGGAAAATTAAATTTATAGCAATAGTAACGTTGTTGTTAACACTAGGAAATCTCGAGTTAAAAACCTGCGAGAAAAAAGATAATTTGAACAAAAGAATTAAAGTCTTTCAGAATTTTCCATTTTTCTTCTTAAGTAAATGGGGATTCCCTCAGAGTGTAGAAGTGAGTAATTATAACCCCGATTGTCAGCCTTTTATTAGCTCGGATGGAAAAAAGCTTTTTTTTATTTCTACTGTTATTAATGGACCACCACGACCTGGACATATTGGAAATTGGGACATTTACCAATCCAGCTGGAATAGTGTTAAAAATCAATGGGGAAAACCTGTTAATTTAGGTTCAAATGTCAATTCGCGTTTTTCTGAACGAAGACCAACTCTTTCCCCAGATAACAAAACTCTCTATTTCAGCTCGAACAGA